>CAZSTM010000457.1:0-3706 GCA_964609635.1 uncultured Gemmatimonadales bacterium | reverse complement strand
CTTCGGCCAGGAGCTGCTCGCTGTGGCCGGCGCCGTACACATCCGCGGTATCGTAAAAATTTATCCCGCAGTCAAAAGCGGCCTCGATAGCCCGGAGGGACTCCCGGTCATCGACCTCGCCCCAGCCGATCTGGAATTTGCCCAGGCTGGCCGGCCCGCCGATCGCCCAGCAGCCGAAACCGACTTCACTTACCTTGATTCCTGTCTTGCCGAGTGTCCTGGTCCTCATCTTTGCATCCTTTCTTTATGATTTAACCCGAATTATTGATAAACTCCGATGGCCGCTCGCCGCCACAACTAATAAACCTTTGAAAGGCCCGCAAGTTACACACCTCGGCCGCTGGCGCAGACACCCCATATAGGGGCGGGTCTCAGACCCGCCCCAGGGCAGGTTGTCGGAAAGCGCGAATGTGTCGTGCTACGCACGGATCTCCGCCATGCTTTGCATGGCTCCGGTTCGCTGCGCTCCGGTTTAAACCTGCCCCTACAGGGGAATTTTCTTAAATAAATTCAAACCTTCCAGTCCTCTCTTTATATTAAGTTGTCAGTTTTTAGTAAACCAGCAACTAACAACCAGCAACCAGCAACTTCTCCCGAGGTGTGTCATAAATATACACTATCGCTGAATCGTTTAGGGACATTTTTGTGAATAATCCAGGCTGATAAACACTTCAGGTTTTTCTCTTACCTCTAAAAATAGCCTGCCGTTCCCGGAGTGTCCAGAGGAGCATTGACAAGAAGCAGCCGGAACTCAGTGAACGGCATGTTTAGACGGGATTCGACATATCTTCGCCCTCTGGTTCTGAAAGAATTGTCAATCCTGGCAAGCGAGTGCCGGATACTCTTGCAGCGCCAATGTTGACTGTATATCTGATTGATAATAGATTTTTTTATCTCGAACACCACGAGCTAAAAAGGAGGCAGGGTGAGACAGGCGATAAGATCGGCGGTTTTGCTTTTGCTGCTGTGGGCCGCGGCGGCCTGGGGTTCACGGCAGGACTGTTATACGGTGGTGGCCGGGAGGCTCGCCACCTCGGACGGCAGCGTGATGATGGCGCACAACGAGGACAACGGAATAGACTTCGTTGCCCGCATGCGCAAGATTGAATCCCGGACCCATGCTGCGGGCGAATGGTTCGAGCTGGAAGGCGGAGGAAAAATTGCCCAGGCCCGGACCACTTTCGCTTACTGGTTTCTGGAGGTGCCCGGCCAGGGTTACAGCCACGCGCTGCTCAACCAGCACGGGGTGGCGGTGGCCAGCGATGCCTGCCCCTCCCGCGAAGACCGCTCGGACCTGGTTGAGGGCGGGATCGGCCCGGCGCTGCGCATTCTGGTGGCCGAGCGCTGCCGCACCTCCCGTGAGGGAGCGAAACTGGCAGGCTCGCTGGTTGAGCGTTTCGGCTACAAGGACAGCGGCAGGACCCTGGTTATCTGCGATTCACGCGAGGGCTGGCTGGTGGCCATGGTTCGCGGCAGGCACTGGGTGGCCGCCCGGGTCCCGGACGACCAGGCGGCGGTTATCGCCAACTCCTACACCATCCGGCAGGTTGACCTGGCCGATACGCTTAATTTCCTGGGCTCCGCCGACCTGGTGGACTACGCCGCCTCCCGCGGCTGGTACGACCCTGAAAAAGGAGAGCCTTTTGATTTCGAGCGCGCCTATGCGCAAGTAGAGCGCAGGGTGTCCCCGCACCAGACGTTTCGCCAGTGGAGCGGGATCAGGCACCTGGCTCCGGGACTGATACCCTCGCCCGAGAATGGGGTGACGCTCCCATTTTCGGTGGAACCCGGCCGGCCGGTGAGCGCGGACGTTCTTTTCAAAATCCTGCGCGACCACTACCAGGATACACCGTACGAGACCGGCCCGGGCTGCCCGCACGACCCTGACAAGCCGGTGAAAGCCCGGGTGATCTGCTGCAACAGCACCAATTCCGGTTCGGTTTTCGTGCTGCGCCACGATATGCCGGTCGAGATCGGCGCGCTCTGGTGGCTGGCCCTCTGCCGGCCCTGCACCAGTCCGTTTCTGCCGCTGTACCTGGGATTGACCGGAGCGCCCGAGCAGCTGTTTTTCGAGGTGGAACCCGAAGCCTACCGGAATCCGGGTTCCGCCGTACAGCCTGCACCGGACAAGGCCTACTACGTGTTCCGGAACTTGAGCTTGCTGGTGGACGAGGACTACCCGAATCGGATACGGAAAGTGCGCCCGGTCTGGGCCCAGTTCGAAAACCACAGTTTGATCATCCAGCAGGCCCTCGAGGGAGAGATCCGCTCGAACTGGTACTCAAACCGGCAGTTCCTCATGGAGGTGGTCGAGCGCATCTGCCGGGGCACCGTGGCCCGGGCCGTGCAGCAGGCCCGAGAATTATCCGACGAGTTCTAGCCGATTTCAACCGGCTGGATCTTAATTATCGACAAAAAAGGGAGGTCAAGCGGACCTCCCTTTTTAGTTTAATATGGTCAGAGTCCCCCCGGCAGGTTCCTGTTTGAACCCGAGGCGGTGAGTCTCCGGCTAAGCTTATAAAAAGGGTTGGCGTACCGGGCCAGGGCTCTATCGAGTTAACTACCATGTTGAGCCGCTGCCGGGTCGTCGGTTGCCTGCGCACGGACCTTGAGCCTGTCCAGCGGTCGCTTGGTGCGGCGGTACCTGACCACCCCGATAATGAATACTAAAAACCCCAGGGGTATAAAAATCCAGCCGACGACAACCATCAACAGATTGCCGAAAAACTGCACGAAAGTTGCCCCGGCGATAAAAAGAGTCAGGGCGGTACGATAGTAAGCCAGCAGGGTCCTTTCATTGGCCAACTGGGTCCGGTCGGCGGCCAGATAGTCGCGCAGGATCATTCTCTCGGCCTTGTCTTCATAGTAACCTTCCATTAGTCGTGCCCTCGTAGATGGAAATTGCGGTGCCTTGACTCCCTAAAAAATCAATCCCTTTGTTCTTGCCTCTCCTAAAAATAAAATATATTATGCGGTATTCTCAGGTGCAATATTAACCGGTTTGAGATAATCTCCACAGGCAACCGAGGACAGGCAATTTTACACAAGTTATTTAAACCGGGAGATTGTTAACAATGCTGGAATGTCATGAAGAACTTTTAGAGAAGTGGGCCTGCCGTCCACATCATAGTAAAAAGACATTCATCAAGGACGGTATAATAGACAATACAAGATGGTTCAATGCAAAGCGTAAGGTTCTTTTTATGCTAAAGGAAGCGTATGGAGATAAAGACTCGGAAGAAAGCTATGATTTGCGGGCTAAAATTCGTGAAGAATGGAGAGGACCCAAATACAATCTATGGTAGAATGTTTCGTACGGGTCTTATGCAATTGAGCGTCTTGGAAATTGTAAAATACCTCCTTTTCCAGATTATGACCACTTTGATACAAAAGTGAAAAACGCCCTTCTTTCTAGTGCGATTGTCAATATAAAAAAGAGCCGTGGAAGCTCGTCATCATTTTCAGAAGATATTTTTTTTACGTAAAAAAAGATGGAGATTTGATTCGGCGGCAGGTGGAGCTTATTAATCCAGATATAATAGTTTGTGGGAACGTCTGGGATCAATCTAAGCAAATTTGGCCAGAGGCTAAAAAATGTTCTGATATGATTTTTAGTATTGGCAAGTTTAAATTTGTAGATTACTGGCATCCTGCTAACCGTTTCCCACACAAGATCAACTACTATGCTCTGTGCTCTATCATTCAT
>CAZSTM010000456.1:0-3744 GCA_964609635.1 uncultured Gemmatimonadales bacterium | reverse complement strand
TCTGGCGAAATTCGGATCCGACTACCGCCTCGGCCAGCCTGGGCACAATAAAAAATGAAGAAGTTTTCTGGACGAAATGAAAGAGAAAATTGTCGGGTTTTCTGTAATAAAGCCAGCTCTCATTGTCCCGCAGTCCCCAGTTGCCGACCAGCCTGGCGATCTGGTTCGGCTCGCCGTGTTTGATATAAATTTTACCACGGTCGTCATAACCCTTGGTTTGCTTGATATGATAGTTCTGCTTGGCGTAATTGAGCCGGCGGTAATGCTCGACCAGCCGCTCATTGTACTCGGTGGTGGGTAGCGGATCCCGCCTCTTCCAGAACTTGCGGAAAAAAGCCTTTTTCTGATCGATAGTGCGGGCTTGATTATACTCGGCGCGTTCATCGGGCATAATGATATCGATAATATCCCGGTAGATTTCCCGGGATGCTATCTCGTTGAGGTCATCCAGGCATTGAAAGTAGTAGACACTGGCGATGCGGTTATCGCCGATAACGAAAAACGCCCGGGCCATTAGAAGTTTCATCATGGCGGTCATTTTTTCCGGACCCTCACTGGAAAGGTCCGCCAGGATGGACTCGGCTATCTCGGGATTATAAATATCGAAATAGCCCAGACCCATATTATAGATCGACTCGCTTTCCCCGGGGTTGGCTTCGAGCAGTCGCTGGAACAAATCAAGAGCCTTGCGGTTCTGTCCGCTCTTGACATAGAGCTCGCCCAGACGTTCGCTGGCGCTGTGCGCCCGATGATCGACCGAAACTATATTCTCCAGCAGATGAGCGGCCACATCCCGTTTCTGCGGATCTTTCTCATCCATTATATCGTCGGCCGGATTCCAGTTAGCCTCAACATAGCTCTTTTGATTAATCGGATAATCATCCCACTCGCCGAAAGGCAAATGATAACCCGCGCGGGCCGAGGCAACAAAGTGCTCGGAGGCTTCTTTAATGCCTTTTTTGCTTTTATCCTGGCCCAAAACGGCTACTCCCAGAAAAAAGAAGGCTTCACCGACTTGCGGGCTTTCGGAAGTGATCTGGAGCATCAGTGCCTGAGCCGAGGTGAAATTGCCGCTGAGCAACATCTTTTTCCCCTGATCAAGCCTGGCCTGAATCTCGCTGCTGACTGCTGGTCCCGCCTCCTCCTGGGCGTAAGCTTGCGCCGAAAGCGCAAATATCAAAACACACATGAATCGCCTGATATAACGATACATCGGGGGGCTCCTTGTCGCCTAGACAATTGAAAAGTTCAACTCCGTGCAGTGACAGTCGGGATTAAATCCTCCGAGACCGGCACAAACAGATTTAAAATTTATAGCAAAATGTAGTAAATATTAGAATAAAGTCAATAGCCCTCAGACCGGATTTGTTCTAAGATACTGATATACCGTCTGATTTACCGTTCGAAAATAAGGTCAATTTAGTGATTGATACACCGGCTTGTGGCCAATGTTCGCATAAAAAAGCATTTTCTTTAGTAATATCCCGCACCCTTCCTGCGGATGAAGCAAAAGCCCATTTTTACTTGCTAAAGAGTACTGGTTAGAATATATTTTAAATTCTAAATTTTACAATTATTTTTTAGTGTTTTAGCAGAATTTTCAATTCGAACACCGAACCGGCTTTATGTCCGGGCCGGTATACCCTCAAGCCGGAAATACACTTAATCAGGTACAATGTTCAAAGAATTTGATAAAGATTTCAATCATCCCGACCTGGAGAAAAACATTATCTCCTTCTGGGAAGAAAATCAAATCTTTCAAAAAAGCGTTGAGCTGAACGAAAACGGCGAGCTTTTCATTTTTTACGAAGGGCCTCCCACGGCCAACGGTCGCCCGGGGATTCACCACGTCATCTCCAGGACTATCAAAGACCTGGTCTGCCGCTACCATACCATGCTCGGCCGCCGGGTCCCGCGCAAGGCCGGCTGGGACACCCACGGTCTCCCGGTAGAGATCGGTATTGAAAAAGAACTGGGGATTAACGGTAAGCAGCAAATCGAAGAGTACGGGGTCGGAGAATTCAACCGCCTCTGCCGCGAGAGTGTATTCAAGTATGTCAAGGACTGGGAACAACTCACCCAGCGCATGGGGTACTGGCTCGATTATCAAAATCCCTATATCACCTACGATCGTGACTACATAGAGTCCATCTGGTGGATATTGAAAACTTTCTGGGAAAAAGGCCTGCTCTACAAGGGGCACAAGATCATGCCCTATTGTCCGCGCTGCGGTACGGGACTTTCCAGCCATGAGGTTTCCCTCGGCTATAAAGAGGTGGCAGACCCCAGCGTTTACGTGAAGATGCTCTCGGTTTCCGAGGAAAATACCTACTTTCTGGTATGGACCACCACGCCCTGGACTCTGATCTCCAACGTGGCCCTGGCGGTAGGGGCCGAACATACCTATGCCAGGGTCCGTCACGGCGAAGAAACCCTGATCCTGGCCGAGGCTCTGGTGGAAAAACTCCTGGGAGATCAGGCGGAAATTCTCGAGACTTTTTCCGGCTCCAGCCTGCAAGGCCACTCTTACCGCCCTCTTTTCGAATATGCCCTGCTCCCCGAGGATAAAAAATCCCATTATATCACCCTGGGCGATTTTGTCAGCCTCAAGGAGGGAACCGGAATCGTACATATCGCCCCGGCTTTCGGCGCGGACGATTTCGAGCTGTCCCGCCGCTACGACCTGCCGTTACTTCAGCCGGTGGATGAAAGAGGCAATTTCAACGAGCAGGTCAAGCCCTGGGCCGGGATGTTTGTCAAGGATGCGGACAAGTCTATACTCGAGAACCTTGAATCCCGCGGCCTGCTGTTAAGGAGCGAGACTTACGTCCACAACTATCCTTTCTGCTGGAGGTGTGATACACCGCTGTTGTATTACGCCCGGCAGTCGTGGTATGTCAAGACCAGCGATTTCAAGAAACAAATGCTCGAAAACAACAGCCGGGTCAACTGGTACCCTCCCGAATTAGGCCGGGGCCGGTTTGCCGAGTGGCTGGAAAACAATGTGGATTGGGCCTTGAGCCGGGACCGCTTCTGGGGGACTCCTCTGAATATCTGGATTTGCGAGGACTGCAACGCTCAGCAAGCGGTTGGAAGCGTGGCCGAGCTTGTCGAGCTGGGTGAAAAGGTTTCCGAGGATATCGACCTGCACAAGCCCGATGTAGATAAAATAATTCTACCTTGCAAAACCTGCGGCGGTAAGATGCGCAGGGTACCGGAGGTGATCGACTGCTGGTTCGATGCGGGAAGTATGCCTTTCGCCCAGATCCACTACCCTTTTGAAAATGCCGACCGGCTCGAGAGTTATTTTCCCTGTCATTTTATTTGCGAAGGCGTTGACCAGACACGCGGCTGGTTCTACAGCCTGCTGGCGATCAGTACTATTCTCACTCAAAAAGAGCCCTATCGCAACGTGCTGGTCAACGACATGATTCTCGATAAAAACGGCCAGAAAATGAGCAAGTCTCTAGGTAACGTGGTCGATCCGTGGCAGATATTCGACTCTGCCGGGGCCGATGCCCTGCGCTGGTATCTGCTCACTGTCAGCCAACCCTGGCTGCCCAAGCGTTTCGATGAGCAGGGTGTCCAGGAGGTGGTGCGCAAATTTTTCGATACCCTGAAAAACGTTTATTCTTTTTTCACCCTCTATGCCAATATCGACAAGTTCTCACCGGCCAAAAACCTCCCGGCCGGCGAGAGCCGGGATGAACTCGATCGCTGGATAACCAGCCGCCTTAACTCGAC
>CAZSTM010000455.1:0-3750 GCA_964609635.1 uncultured Gemmatimonadales bacterium | reverse complement strand
ATCCCCATTGAAAGCCCGGTATACGATACAATATGGGATTATATCGTGCCGATGTGCATCCCGCTGCTGTTGTTGAAATGTGACCTGAGGAAGATCTGGCGCGAAACCGGCCGTATGCTGGGTGCTTTCATGATCAGCGCTTTCGGCACGGTGGTGGGAGCTTTCATGGCCGCTTTTTTACTGGGCTCGCAGGTCGACCATATCATCGAGGTTTGCGGGATCATGACCGCCAGTTACATCGGCGGGGCGATGAACTTCGTCCAGGCGACCCTGATCTTCCACCCGCCGGAGTCGATCTCCAATGCCCTGATCGTGGCGGACAACCTGGTGATGGCGGTGCATATCATGGCAATGCTCGCCCTGCCCGGTTTCGCATTCGCCTACTGCTGGTTCGGCTCACTGCCGGACAATGAGCTTTACGAAAACAATGAGGTTACCGATGGAGCCCCGGTGGATGAGGCGGCCGATTACTGGCGTCCCAAGCCGATTTCGCTGCTGGATATCGGCAAGAACCTCTCCCTTGCATTTATTATCGTTACGGTGGCCACCAAGCTCAGCGGTGTGATTGTACCTCCGGAACTCGACCAACCGTTCAGCGTGCTGGCCCTTATCGGCAACAAGTACCTGCTTTTCACCTCGCTCACCGTGATTTTCGTGCTGCTGTTCCCCAGATACAGCGACCGGCTGCGCGGCACCCAGGAGATGGGAACTTTTGCCATCTATATCTTTTTCGTGCTGATCGGCGTACCGGCGAGTATCAAGAGCATCCTGCTCGAAGCCCCTTTACTTCTGGTGCTCTGCACCCTGATGGTGGCTGCCAACATTGCGATCACTTTCGGAGTTTGCAAGCTGCTCGGATTCAGCCTTCAGGAGATGATCCTGGTCTCTATCGCCAATACCGCCGGGCCGATGAACTCCGCGGCAATCGCCATCTCGAAGAAGTGGACCAAGCTGGTGCTGCCGGCCTTTCTGGTGGGTATCTGGGGCTATGTGATCGGCACCTACACGGGCTGGATGGTAGGCTGGCTGCTGAACGCCTTGATTGGATAGAACGCGGAAAAAGAGCGGGCTGGCAGCCTTTTTGCAAGACCACCGTGGGTGGCTGAACCGAAGACGCACAGTTAAAGCAAAAAGGATGCCAGCCCGCTCTTTAGGGATTAAGATGAAGGTCCGGGAGAATGTATTTTTTCCGTATTTTGATTAGACCTATAATTAATACGAAACCGCCGCATACAGCTTATTGAATCAAGCTCTGCTTCGTCTGTCCCTCTTCGATCAACTCGATCAGCATCCTTCCGGGCCCTTTCACGCCTGCATCCGCGAACTCGCCCACCTCGCCCTCTCCCCACCAGGCCAGCACCTTTTCCTCCCCCACCTGGAAGCCGCGCACGCTGCCGTAATCGAGATCTTTCACGGTCAACGGCGTCTGCCGCCCGCGGCAGGGTACCATGACCACCAGGAAGCGCATCTCATCTGCCGGCTCCAGCGTACCGGCGGTAAAATGCCACTGCTCGGGAGAGTCCTGATGTCTTTCCTCCGGCGGGATCGGGAACATGCCGTTCTGGTTAAAATCCAAATCGACCTGGGACAGAAAATAGATATCCAGACCGGCGACACCGTACCTGACAAATACTCTCGCGTTTTGCCGGTCCAGCTCCATCTGTTCCATAGTGTGCAGCAGGTAATCGAACCTGGCCGGCCCCTCGGTTTTCAGGTAGTCGTGCACGGCGATCCAGGGCCGTTCTTTATGGCCTGCAAGAGCGAGGGTACGGCGGACTACCAGGGCTTTCGGTTCCTCAGGCGGCATAGGTTCTGCCAGATGCTCTTTCCACTGGTTTACCAGGCTTTCCTGTGGAGCGATATTGTAAGCCGCGGCGGTCTCGCCGGTGGACACGGTCAGGAGCCCGGAGTGCTCGAAATGCTCGATTCTCCCCCGGGAAGCCATGGAGGAGGAGGCCTGCCCGCGACCGTTTATAAGTATTGCATTATGCGCCCGGGTCTGCCGGGTCCAGAGGTTGTGGTGGGGACTTCCGTACCAGGGGTAATAGCCGGAATCGATAAGCAGCGGTTCGCCGTAGGCGTTTACCTGAAAGCTGTTCTGGTCGGCGTGAGAGTGGCTGAAAGAGCCGAATAGGCTGGATTTGAACAGCACCCAGACATCATTGTCGGCGTTACCCAGGTCGGAATGCATGGCAACCCAGCCAATGTCTTTGAGCCACTTCGCTGGAGGCAGCCCGGCCGGCGACCGGGCTTCGAGGTCGACCGGTACGGCGCTTAACACTGCGACCACATCTTCCATACACCATTCTTTCCAGTCCATTTTATCCGGCAGAACCTGGAGTCTGGACAGATAGCTTTCATCGTAGTCGATGTTTTCCGCCTGCCATAACAGAACGGGGTCCCGAAAGGCCAGGGCATATTTTCGCAGCAGGAGTTTTTCAATCAGGCTGGGTGCCCCCTCCCCTCCGTCACCGAACCCACCCCGACGGGCGTAAGGGGGATGGAAGTAAACCGCAAAACAGCCATTATTCTTGAAAAAAGGTTTCTTATAGATATCGATATCTGTAACCTCGCGCAGGGCATCAGCGAAACCGGTCAGCCAGAGCAGATATGCGGACCAGTAACTCAAGCCCTGGGCCCATCCCCCGTCATCGCCGCCCCAGGAAGGGTATGAGGTTAGATAACAGCGGAGCACGTAGTCCAGCCAGCGCTCCGCCTCGGGCAGCTCGCCAAGCAGCGACAGACCTGCCAGTCCCAGGAAAGCCAGGACCCTGCCCTCGTGGTTGGACCAGGGGTTGGATAAAAAGTCGCGCCTCTGCAGCAGTTCCAGCACCTGGTTGCCGCGCTCACTCAGTGAGCTGAGTACCAGGTTTTTCTCAGCGGGGTTCAACTCTCCGGCCAGCCAATCGTAAGCAATCGCCATGCGTTCGAGCATCGGCATCGAGGCCTCGTCATTCCCGTACGATCCGTCCGCCAACCGCAGATTATGCGAGGTGGTGCCTCTGGGGTTCCAGCCCGCCAGGTGGACCAGCCACCTCTTGGCCTCTTTAAGGTAGCGCTCCTTCCCGGTGAGCTTCCAGGCCAGGGCCAGTCTCACGGCGTGGACGCTGCCTACCTTTCCCGGAGTATAGATACGGCGCCATTCGGACACTTCGAACACACCGTCGGCGTAAGGCGCGGGCTCGGGGTACAGCTCCTCATTCAGAGCCTTATCGGCCAGAATCCGGCAGAGTTTCCAGAAAGGCAGCCTGTCCTGTTCAATTGCGGTCTTGATCCGGGCCATTGATGCAGGGGTGAGAAAAATTCTCGGTCGAACCCCTTTCATTTTCTCCCTGATTCGGGCTAGATCAGGCATCACCAGAGTTTCCATTCGCTCAGGAAGCACGAAGCTGCGCTGTCGCGACCTTCCGATGTCTTCCCCCCACGAGCTCCGATAGGTCACCAACCAACTGTATTCTCCCGGTTCGAGTGGTTCCCTCAGCGCGGCCACGGTGGAACCCAGGCCCTCGAGCGACAGGTAAGGTTCATTGCCCTGCGGGCCGCGAAAAAGCAGGAAACGGTAATTGACGGCGCGCTCATGGGCGGTCCAGGTAAATCCCGGGGGATTTATCTTTACTTCGGCCCCGTCTTGCGGGTAATGCAGCAAGTGCTGACCGGCAGGCTCGGGTTCGTCCACCTCCAGACCGAGGTAACCGCTATCGACCGGCCTGGAGCAGAAGAGCAGAACCGGCAAAACCACTCCATAAAACC
>CAZSTM010000454.1:0-3777 GCA_964609635.1 uncultured Gemmatimonadales bacterium | reverse complement strand
CACCGAGGACCGGCCCTTCTCAATCGTGTTCACCTCCGGCTCTACCAGCACGCCCAAGGGAGTGATGCTAAGCGAAAAGAACTTGCTGCACAATATAGAGATTCTCTCCAAGCCGGAAGACCTCATGAGACCAACCGACCGGCTAATCAACCTGCTGCCCCTGTACCATGTTTACGCGTTCACCGTCACCCTGCTCACCCCATTATGCGTCGGAGCTACCGTAATCTATCCCCGATCGCTGAAATGCAAGGACATAATAAATGCCGCCCGCGATCAACGTTGTACCATAATTCTGGTGGTTCCCCGGATGCTCCAGGCAATTCATCAGCGCATCCGTGCCGCGGTCAAAGAAAAACCTCTCCTCCAACGGGCTCTTTTCAGGCTGCTGTCAAAGATCGGGCGCCTGGGCACCGGGCGCGGGCTGCGTCCCGGGCGTTTTCTGCTCAGAGGAGTGCACCGGAACTTAAGGCACCTGAGATTTTTCGCCTCCGGAGGCGCCCGCCTGGACCCGGACCTTCACCGCGAGCTTGCCGCGGCGGGTTTTAGAATACTGGAAGCCTACGGGCTCAGCGAAACCTCTCCCATAGTGAGCCTCAATTCCCCCAAGAGGCCCATTCCGGGTTCGGTGGGCAAGGCTGCGGCCGGAGTGGAAATCAAGATCGAGCGCACCGATCCCGCGCTGGATGACGGGGAAGTCATGGTGCGCGGGCCCAACGTGATGATGGGCTACTTCCGCAACCCTGAAGCCACTCGCGAGGCAATTGTCGACGGCTGGTTCCGCACCGGCGACCTGGGCCGCCTCGACCGGCACGGAAACCTCTATCTGAGCGGCAGGTCCAAAGAAGTGATTGTGATGTCCTCGGGCAAAAATATCTATCCCGATGAAATTGAAAAAATCTACTCGAAAAGCAAACTCATCGAAGAGGTATGTGTCTGCTGCCTGCAGAAGGAAAAGCGCGAGCAGCTCACCGCGGTGGTAGTCCCCTCGCTCGAGGCTCAACATGGCAGGAGCGCATCAATCATCTATGAAGATATCAAATCAGAGATTAAAAACCTTAATGCGCATCTTCCCTCCTACCAGCGGATCAACCGGGTGATTATCGCCGAGGAGCCTTTACCCAAAACCCGGCTCGGCAAACTGAAACGATACGAAATCCAGGAGTCCATGAAAAAAGAATAGTCAATTAAACAACTCCTTCTTCTCATCCGGCGCAAGTTCCACCGAGCTCAGGCAGCGGCATTTTCTTGACAAATCAAGAAAAACAGGCCAGAATTACCGGGGGCACGGTATAAAGGGCGAGTGCTTTTTCAGGATGCTGTACTCCTGTACGAGTGAGACTCCTGTTTTCTAGCTTCTGAGCAGCAGTTTTCCGGGTCCACTTGGCTCAGCCGGAATGCTGGGAAATATTTTGGGCGAGGCATGCCTCGCCCCTACGCTGTTGTTAATCTTCAATAGTTAATAAATTACCGTAGGGGCGACCGATCGGTCGCCCGTCTGTAGGTGCACAGCATACTGTACCCCTTCAATAAATTCCCTTGTTTTTAATCATTCGTTGTGGCGGTGCCAACGGAAACGGGGTTTTACCAGATAGCGGACAAGAAATGGCCAAACCGGTTATTCTCAACCTGGGTTGCGGAAAGGATAAATACTCCGGCGTGATAGGCGTGGACCGTTACCCTGGAGCGAACGCCGATGTGCTGGCCGATTTCACGCGCTGCCTGCCTTTTACGAATCACAGCGCGGACCGCATTGTCTGCAGCCACCTGCTGGAGCACGTTCCTGACCTGGTGAGCCTGATGGAGGAAATCCACCGGGTCCTGGTTCCCGGCGGCACGGCCTGGATCGAGGTGCCCTATTTCGCCCACCACGAGGCTTTCCGCGACCCCACGCATTGCAGGTTTTTCACCTGGGAGAGCTTCGACTACTTTGTGCAGGGGAAAAAACCGGCGGAATATACACCGGTCTGCTTCGATTATCTCAGCCGCAAACTTATCTTTTCTCCAGGCCTCCAGGGCCTGGTAGGCAGGCTGCTGTTCGCCCTGTCTCCCCGGCGGTACGAAAAATACCACGCCGGCAGTTTCCCGGCCCGGGTAATTCAACTGGAACTTGTCGCCTTGTAACCGAAAGATTTACGGCCAGGTCAAGTTAAAAATCACCACCGGCGGACCGGAAAAGAAAAATCTAAAAAAAATTTGATTTTTCTTGCATTAATTCGCATTCACAGTAAATTAGCCTTTACGTGGCGGCGCAAGCCGTCCCGCAATCTATTTTAGCCGAGCCTGTTTTTGCGGCGGCAGTCCTTTCAATACACGCAAGGAGTAATAAAGTATGGCGCGTGGAAAAGTCAAATGGTTCAATGAGGTCAAGGGTTTTGGTTTTATTGAACAGGAAGATGGAGCGGATGTTTTCGTCCACTATTCCGCTATCTCTGCCGAGGGTTTCAAATCCCTCCATGAAAACCAGAAAGTGGAATTCGAGATAGTGGAAGGCCCGAAAGGGTTACAGGCTTCCAACGTTGTTCCCGTGGAGGAATGAAAATAACCGTTTACCAGGCATATAACCCTCGGCAAGCCATGCTTGCCGAGGGTTTTTTGTCTTTAAAAATGGATATACAGCGTTTGCTATCTGTCTTCGCCGGCGGGTGCCGACTTTCAGCCCGTTTGCGGGATAATCACAGAAAGTGAGCATTGCAAAAACCCTCCAGGGAAAAACTAAAAGACACTTTTTTCTCCTGCGCCGTCTGTCGGGTCCGCTTGCAGGAAACCTAAAAAAAGTTCTTTGCCTAACATGGCCGGTGAATTAAATTTACCCCTCCAACGGCCTCGAACGACCAAATATCTGTAGATTATCAAAAATACTTCTGCATTGAATTGAATAGCGAGCGCATTCTCAGCAGCTTGCTGCGGGGAATCTTCAATGCGCAAAGTCGTACGTCCCGGGCTGCCCGTTCTTTTGCCCCATTTGGGGTTTTTCCGCCCTCTTTCATCTAAGCCGCTCGGGCTTGGCCGATTAAGCCGTATGGGTTATCTTGTTAATTAGACATGATTTTTCGGCCGCTGCAAATGTGGGCCGGCTCTGGTATAAAATTTGAATACCGGAAATGAATAAACCGCCTGAAAAACATCTCATGACGTTCCGGAATACATTTTCAAGGAGAAAGGCTTAAATGATCGAAATCCAGGGTGTCAACAAGTTTTTCGGTACTTTCCAAGTGCTCAAGGACATCTCGTTCAAAGTCGACCGGGGCGAGATAGTCGGTTTTCTGGGTCCCAACGGAGCCGGTAAGACCACCTCCTTGCGCATTCTCAACGGTTTTCTTCCCGCGACTTCCGGCACCGCGTTGGTGGCAGGCTATGATATCGCCACCCGACCCATGGAGGTCAAGCGGCGCATCGGTTATCTGCCGGAGAACGTTTCGCTCTATAACGACATGACAGTGGGCGAATACCTGGCTTTCGTGGCGGAAGCGAAACGGGTACCCCGCAGGCAGCGTGCCGAGCGGGTCAAAAGGGTCAGCCTTCAGTGCGCGTTAGAAAAGATGCAAAAGCGCCTGATCCACACCCTATCAAAGGGCTATAAACAGCGGGTGGGCCTGGCCCAGGCGATTATCAACGATCCCGACGTGCTGCTGATGGACGAGCCGACCACCGGACTCGACCCGGCGCAGATTATCGAGATACGCGAGCTTATCAAATCCCTCGCCGGCGAGCACACTATCATCCTCAGCACCCACATCCTGCCCGAGGTAAGCGCGGTGTGCAACCGGGTCATTATTA
>CAZSTM010000453.1:0-3788 GCA_964609635.1 uncultured Gemmatimonadales bacterium | reverse complement strand
CCTGATCATCCAGCGCTGGGCGACACAGGGTCGGGTACCGATCAGCAGTTCCTACGAATATTTGAGCGTACTGACCTGGTTCGTGGCCGTTTTCTATTTCGTAGTGCTTTACGTGGTACGCAAAGCTTTTATGGGGGCCTGTATCTCGCCGGGGTTGTTCCTGGGCATGGTTTTCGCCGGCATGTACCCCCGTAAGCTGGAGATGACCCTGGTTCCCGCCCTTCAGTCCTACTGGCTCCAGATTCATGTTTCACTGACCATTATCAGTGAGGCCGTTTTTGCCGTGGCCTTCGTTCTCGGCATACTTTACCTGATAAAAAACTACCACCCGGAGCAGGCGAACCCGCGCCGGCGGCGCGACAGCCTCTTGCTGTTTCTGGCCGCCGAGCTGGCCGGTTTGCTGGTAGTTGCGGCCCTGCGCTCGACGGGCCTGGTTTTTGAGGGGGTAAGCGGGCCGGTGCTTTTTGTATGTATGTTGGGTGGTGGGTTTCTGGTGGCTTTGCCGCTCTACCTGATCGCCTGCCGTAAATGGGTGCCCGGGGGAGCCGACAACCACGGTGGATTTGTTTTCGCCATGGCGGTTTTCTCGCTGCTGGTGGCGGGTATGCTCCTGGGCTCTCTGGTCAACCGGAACCGTCAGCGTATAGAAAGCACGGCCTACCGGATAAATACCCTGGATCAACTGGTTGAGAGCCTTGAAGACTCCCCGGAGCTGACCCCGGAGAAAATGGAACAAATCCGAACCGATAAACAAAAAGAGCTCGACTTGTTTCTGGACTTCAAGCAACTGCACGCCGAAAGGAAGCACACTCTCTCTCGCCAGGATGCAGATGAACTTATCCGTAACGCCGGGACCGAGGTGAATATCGATTTCCCGCTCACTCTAGGGGAGATCCGTCAGGAAGTGCGCAGGCTGCAAAATGACCTTATCGAGCTCGCCGCCATAGCAGAAGAGGTCGGCCTGCCGGTTAAACTCACACGGTTGGGCGGCCTGAGGCATTCGCTGGTCGGCGATTACAACCGGATGATCACTGCCGGACTGCTGCCAGGCGATTCGGGCCGGATCAGCGCTTTTCTGGGCTATATGCTTCTTATGGCGGTACCGTTTTTTATCCTGGGCTACCTGGCGGCCGGGCTCGTCCGGGGCAGGATTCCTGCGCTGGAAGTGCTCGACTCGCTGGCCTATCGCACAATCAGCCTGGGGTTTCCGATTTACACTTTCGGCGCTCTGATCTGCGGTGCCATCTGGGCCCATTACGCCTGGGGCAAGTGGTGGTCCAACGATCCCAAGGAAATCGGCAGCCTGATTGTCTGGTTTGTATATGCCATCTACCTGCATGCCCGCTATGTGAGATCCTGGAGCGGCACCCAGGCGGCCGCCGCGGCGGTAATCGGTTTCCTGATGGCGGTGCTCGGTTTCGTGGGCAACTCGGTGCTCGGCGGTCTGCATGCCTACGGCTAGTTCCGGGAGTGAGGCTGATTTTTAACGTGATAACCGGATGGGCAGGATTTTATTGAAAAAAAACAACCGAGGCGTAGCGTAAATCCGCGCGCTCCGGCGAGTAACAAGGCACTTAAGGCACAAGGTGCAAAGAAAGTGACAAAGGGACAAAGATAGAATACAGCAGCCGGTCGTTAGAATCGGTAACAAGTGAAACCATACTTTCAAGCGGCGGCCAACCGTTAACCAGCCACTAACAACTATCAACTAAAAACAATCTTTAATACTTGGTGTCTTTGTGGTAATATGTGCTTTAACATAATTATTTCCATCATGTTATCCTGTCTAATCTCATCCGGGTCGGGGAAAAATGAAAATAGCTTACTTTGACATGTTCTCGGGAGTCAGCGGCGATATGATCCTGGGGGCTCTTCTGGGTTGCGGACTGCCGCAGAGCGTGATCGAGGACACGGTGGCGGCCCTGGGCCTTGAGGGGGTCAAGATAAAGGTGAAAAAGGGCACCTCGCATGCTGTATCCGCTGTAAAGGTCGATGTTGAATATGACCGGAAGAAACAGCACCACGAGCGCAGCCTGGGCTCCATCCGCGAGATGATCGAATCCGGCTCTCTGAAACCCGAGGCGGGTCGGCTGGCGGTGAATATTTTCACCCGGCTCGCCGAGGCCGAGGCGGAGGTCCACGGGGTGGGCCTGGAAGAGGTACATTTTCACGAGGTGGGAGCGGTGGATTCGATAGTCGACATTGTCGGCGCCGCTGCAGGGTTTGTCCATCTAGGTGTCGAGAGCTTTTATGCCGGTTCTTTCAGGGTGGGCACCGGCTTTGTGGAGTTTTCGCACGGACGATTGCCGGTGCCGGTTCCTGCCACGGCGCTGCTGATCCGGGACTGCCCGGTCGAGCGCACCGCTGTAGAGAACGAGATGACCACTCCCACCGGCGCGGCGATTGTCACCACTGTGGTGCCGCGGGAAAATTTCAACCCTGCCGGTATTCTCTCATTCGGGGCGATAGGCTACGGCCTGGGAAGCCAGGAGTTCCCCGACCGGCCTAATCTGCTGCGGTTAATGATCGGCGAGCAAAGCGACAAACTCTGTCCCTCCACGATAGTCATCGAGTGCAACATCGACGACATGAACCCCCAGTACTACGAACACCTGATGGAGTGCCTTTTCGCCGCCGGCGCATACGATGTCTTTTTCGTGCCCGTGCAGATGAAAAAGAACCGTCCGGGTGTCCTGCTGCAAGTGCTTACCGACCGGAAAAACCTGGATGCCCTGTCCCGGCTGGTGCTGACTGAGACCACCTCGATCGGCCTGCGATACCACGGCGTGGACAGGGTCACGCTTGCCAGGCACGAGGAAACTGTAAAAACCCCCTGGGGTAAGTTCCGGGTCAAGGTGGTGGTGCTGCCGGACGGCACCCGGAGAGCGAGACCCGAGTTCGATGACCTGCGCCGGGCGGCCGCCGAAAACGGTATCCCTCTACCGGAGATGGCTGCGCGCCTGGAGACTTTTCTCAATAACCGCTGATTTGTCTCCTGAACCATGGAACAGAATCGCCTGATCCTGGCCGACCTCGGCTTTTCCTATCCCGATTCTCCGGATGAAAAGCCCGTGTTCGGTTCGCTCAACGCCGAGATTCCCCTGGACCGACCCGCTGTTATCCTCGGCGCCAACGGTTCGGGCAAAACCGCTCTGGCCCGGCTGCTGGGCGCTCTGGATTCCCCGGATAACGGAAGAGTTGTCCTGGAGGCCGCAGCCCGGCGACAGTCTTCGAAAAAAAAGCGACAACTCGAGCGCGGCGTGGTGTTCGAGAATCCCGATTTTCAGTTCCACACCCTCTCGGTAAAAGATGAGCTGACAGTGGGCCTGGCCCACCTGGGCGCCTCCGCCGCCGGACGGCGGCGGGCGCTGGAAACGGCCCGGGAGCGTTTCGGGCTCGCCGACTGGTTCGACCGGCCGGTGCAATCCCTGGAACCCGGCGAGAAACTGGCTGTACTGTGTGCGGCTTTTCTGCTGCTCGAGGTGGAAATTCTGATTCTGGATTTTTCCCTGGCCGAGTTGGAAGAACACTTTCGCTCCGTGCTGCTCGAAACTGTACGCAGCTCCGACGGCCCTTCTCTGGTAGTAATCAGCCGCAGCGCGCTGGATTTGGTTCTGGCAGGCGAGGGAGCCTCCTTCCTGCTCCTGGAAGCGGGACGGCTCGAAAGGCTGGAGATGTCGGCCAATGACCCGGTTCTACTCGAGAGGCTGGAGCGCGCGGGCCTGGTGCTGCCCTGGTATGCTAAACTGGCTCAAGGTCTGCGCAGCGAAGGACTGCTGGATAAGACG
>CAZSTM010000452.1:0-3824 GCA_964609635.1 uncultured Gemmatimonadales bacterium | reverse complement strand
GCTATGATGAGGCGACTCCCCTGGCCAACGATATCAGCTTCCAGGTTTACAACGGTACCGACTCCGCCTTTATCACCCTTCCCGCGGGCGAGTACAGCAAATCCCAGATCTTAAGCCAGATTGTCGGCCAGATGCAAAGAAACGGAATCAATGATATCGAAGCCTCTTTCGACGGCAGCGGGCACCTGAGTTTCGTTAATGAAAAATCCATCGGCAGCGCTTACATCCGTATCCTGGATGCCACCGATCAATCCGAGACCGACAGGCTGTCCACCCGTTTCGGAATCGCCGGTGGTTCGTTCAACGGCCCGGTTGCCGAAACCAAGTCCGGAGTGGCCGAAAAATTTTACAGCACTCTGCGGGAAGCCACCGGTGTCGAGGGCTATCTCAGAACGCAGGTCTCTTTCGGCGGCACTTACGGCCAGGGTTCCATTTACGATGAAATCATGGCCGTTCAGGAGCGAATACAACGTCTGGAAGAGCGGGTAGCCGACCGGGAAGAACGCCTGCGAAAGCGATTCGCCAACATGGAAAAAGTGGTCGCCCGCCTACAGCAACAGCAAAACGCTTTAGCACAGTTCCTCACTGTCTCCGCAGGCTTACAACAGAGCGGAGGCGGGGGCTAGTAAAATGACAAGTTTAATTTACATGGTCGAGTCTTTTTTACCCAGCCTATTCCTATTCAGGCTATAGGCTGTGGGCTATAGGGTTGCAACCCCAAGATTTCAACCTTTGTCTAGGCTATAAATTTTAAACTATACTCTGTAGTTTTGATTTTGCACCCCTACAGTCTATAGCCTGTTGTTTGCAGGCTCGACATTCTCAGTAATTTCATCTGTGCAAGTTACTATGAATTTCAAAGTTGAAACTGAACTGGCTAATAAGAAAAACAAATTGCCGAATCCGGATTCAATAGACCGGAGCAACGCCTTAACTTGATATCGAAAGCGAGTGAATTATGAAACTAACACTTGACGGCCAAGAACTCGATCCCGGAAGTTTCGGGGTCGAAACCCTCTCCGGCTTGATCCAGACCGTGGAAAGATCCCTGGCGCCGAAAAGGGTGATTGTCGCGATGAGTCTTGACGGTAGGTTGCTCGACCTGAAAGAGGAACAGGCGCGCGCCGCGGAAAGCCTCGAGACTCTCGAATACCTTGATATCAATACACAGGGAGTGGATGAACTGGCAAGCAACACCTTGTCCACTTTGATCGATTACCTGCCCAGTCTGATAGATATGGCGGATAAATGTGTGAACTCTCTCCAGGGAGAGGACGAAATCCAGGGACACAACATCCTGGGCCAGCTTATCGACGGGTTATTGATGGTCTCCTCGGCCTGGAAGGGAATTGCCCAGACTATCAAAATTCCCGATCACCAACCGGAGGAAATGATACCGGACATGACCGATTTCAATTCCACTCTTCACAGCATGATGGAAGCCCAGGAGTCCGACGACATTGTCAGGCTGTGCGACCTGATGGAGTTCGAACTCTCACCCCTGATGGAGTCCTGGCTGGAAAAGGCCGGGGAAATCAGCAAACTTAAAGCCGGTTGAACGGTTACTTTAGTCAAGGAAGCGCGTAGTTGTCGATGGATTACTTCAAGAACAACATAAAGGCTCTGGCCGGGATTAATCCCAATCTGGCGGAGTATCTTGTCCGGACCGAGGCCGCGGCCGCCGAAATAATCCAGACCCGGGCCGGGGTACCCTCGGTGCGCCTGACCAACGCCGGCGGGCGGTCTTTCACCCTGCACAGCGCTATCGATCCACTGCGCGAAGCCGAACGCCTGGTGGCCTCCCAGTACAAGTCCGGAGTCAATACCTGCCTGGTCTATGGTTTCGGCCTGGGCTACCACCTCGACGTTCTGCTGGAGAAGCTTCCGGCCAACGCGACTGTACTGGTGGTGGAGCCGCAGAGCTCAGTTTTCCGCATGGCACTGGCCATACGTGATTTCAGCCACCTGTTCAACAACCCCAGAATTTTCTGGGCGGTGGGAGAAGAGGTCAACCAGGTCCCGGCCCATTTCGGCGAGGTCTTCCGGGTAATTTCCATCGAGGGATTTAGCATTATCTCCCATAACCCGTCGGTCCGCCTCTGCGGAGATTATTTCAGAATCCTCGATGAACTCTGCCGTAAGTGGATTGTGGCCGTGGGCGGCAATTTCCTGACCAATGTCCAGGCGGTGCGCAAGTATCTGTCCAATACTCTCGAGAATATAACGAAGATAGTGGAGAATCCACCGATAAAGAAGCTTTTCGGACGATTTCGCAACGTACCGGCGGTAGTAGTCTCCGCCGGCCCCTCTCTGGACCGTAACCTGGACCTGCTGCGCGTGCTGGAACGAAGCGCCCTGATCATCTGTGTCGATACCAGCCTGGGGCCGCTCTATCGCGCGGGAATCAAACCGCACCTGGTGCTCGCCGGCGATTCCAGTGAACAGAACTTCAAACATCTGAAAGGCCTGGGTGATACCGGAGCCGCCCTGGTGGCCGAACCCATGACCCACCCGGGAATAATCACCGAATTCAAGGGTGAAAAGTTTATCATGAGTTTCAATGAGGCCCTGATGCGCAGACTCGCGGAGTTCATGGGAGATTTCGGAATCGTAAAGGCCTGGGGATCGATCTCCACCGGCGCTTTCGACCTGGCCCGCCGGCTGGGCTGCGATCCGATTGTCTTTGTCGGCCAGGACCTGTCTTTTCCGGAAGGCCGTTATTATGCGCACGGCACTTACCAGGAGCGCCACTGGCTGCGCGAGCTCAGCCACCCGGTGACTCTCGATGAAATTCATCGCCGCCGCATGGTCAACGAAAACAACCTCGGAGCCACCGACATTTTCGGGCACCCGGTGCGAACTTCCAAGGTGCTCGATGCTTACCGCCAGTATTTCGAACGAGAAATTTGCCTGACCTCGGCCCGGGTAATCAATGCCACCGAGGGCGGCGTTGGTTTCAACGGCGTGGAAAACATGCCGCTGGAAGAGGTTCTCTGGCGTTTTGCACGTAAAAAGCACCCCATTCGGCAGACTATCCTGAAGGCCCGGGCACGCAGGTCAAAAAAGGAGATCTCCCAACTGTTCCGTTTCCTTAAAAACACCTCGGAAGAGCTCGATACCATGTGCGCGAAATTCAATGAGGGCTTCGAACTGGCCAGAATGGTCCACCAGGAGCAGAGCGCCGATATCAAAGCCGATTTCGACCGAATCGAAAAAATATACGAGAAACTATCCAAGCAGCGGGAAACTCTCGAGATAGTGGAAAACGCCAACCAGGGAGGCCTGCTTACCTTCCAGCGTGGAGGCGAAAAGCTCAAGGGCCGCCAGCTCGATCGCGAAACCATTCTCGAGGGAGCCCAGATCTACGGAGCGTTTTTTATCAGCTTTTACCAAACCGCTTCATTCCTGAAAAAGCGGTTCGAAAAAGCTGCCCTGACCGTGGGCGCAGAACACCACCACGAGGGAGACCGGCATCCGAACCGGAAGGCCGAGGGTATGCTGCAGGCAAGCTGAAACCGGCAGAAAGTCCCGGATTCAACCAAACACTTCTAAGAATGGAATGTCGATGTTGAAGAACCAGGGTTTGAAAGGCTACAAAGAGATGTCGATCTTGAGCGCCAAGCCCGAGCAGCTTATCCTGATGCTCTACGATGGGGCTCTGCGCTTTCTACGTCAGGCGATCAAATCCCTCGAAGACAATGATCTCGAAACGGCCCATCATAACTTTATCCGGACCCAGAACATCCTCACCGAGCTGATAGCTTCCCTGAACTTCGATAGAGGCGGGGAAATCGCTCTCAATCTGTTCCGGATTTACGAGTTCA
>CAZSTM010000451.1:0-3832 GCA_964609635.1 uncultured Gemmatimonadales bacterium | reverse complement strand
TTATGATTGCCGTGCTGATGGCAATGACCGGTCGTGGGGGCGGCAATTTTTACGTGCCTGTGTTGGTAGCTGTAGGGTCTCCAATGCTTCAGGCGGCAACCACAGGCCAGTGTATCCTGTTTTCAACGGCTGTGGCAGCTTCGCTGGTATTTCAAAAAAACAGGACAATAGACTGGAAGCTTGCAATGGTAATAGACCCGCCGACCGCTTTAATGGCCCTGATCGGCGGTTATTATGCCCATCTGCTGCCGGGAGGCAGCCTCAAGCTTATCTTTGCCGGGCTTCTGGTACTTGCGGGCTTTCTTATGCTTCGAACTGTAAAGAAGCAATTTCTTTCCCGCCGTAGAAGATTCGGCTTTTGGCGGCGAAGGTTTGGGAAATATGAGTATGTAGTGAATCTTTGGTTGGCATTACCGATCACTACAGCAACGGGCCTGGTTGCCGGCATGGTAGGCATTTCCGGCGGCTCTTTCAAGGTCCCTCTGATGGTTCTGGCCTGCGGTGTTCCCATGCGAATCGCCGTAGGGACGTCATCGGCAATGGTCGCAGCTACAGCTCTCATGGGATTTATAGGCCATTCAGTGGCCGGCGATTTTAATGCGTCCTGGGCGATTCCGATGAGTGCGGCAGCAGTGTTCGGCGGTCTAGTGGGTGGCGCTTTTTCGTTGAATACCAAGCCGGAGAATCTGAAGAAGATATTTGCCTACACAACTCTCGCCGCAGCCATTTTCATGATCCTGAACTCATATGTCTCAACAGGAGATTGAAGGTAATTAATTAAAAATTCGATTTCGGCGGAAAAGAAAAATATTACAAGGGGAGTTGGTTAATGAGAGAACACCTTGCTATACGTTGTGCTTCATGCGGAAATAAGGATTGCCGGGATGGTAAAGACTGTTTCGGAATGGCTGATCGAGACAAAGAGATTTACAAAGATGAACGTATCAGTCGACTACATAGGGCGGCTTCTGCGATTGAAGCCCGTCATTACTGTAAAGAGCCCAGGCTGCGGGAGGTGCTTCTGCTCGCCAGGGAGCTGGGCTGCCGCAAGATAGGTCTGGCTTTTTGTGTCGGGCTGGAATCCGAGGCTGAAACTATAGCCAGTATTCTGACGCAAGAATTCGAGGTCGTTTCCGTTTGCTGCAAGGTTTGCGGAATCGCCAAAAGCGATTTCAATCTGGAACAAATCTCTTCTGACGCAATTAATGAAGTGATGTGTAACCCGGCAGGACAAGCTGATCTTCTGAATGAATCAGGAACTGATCTGAATATCCTTTGCGGGCTGTGTGTTGGACATGATGCTGTTTTCAGCATAATGTCCAAGGCTCCGGTTACCACGCTGATTGTCAAGGATCGCGTTTTGGCGCATAACCCGGTCGGAGCTGTATACAGTAAGTATATACGAAAAAGGATGCTGGCTGATGGCGAAAGTTTCAGAAAAGAAAAAGAAGCTTCAGTTGATTAAAGAATTAAAGCGCAGACCATTGACCCTGCGGCTATACCCTGATTTGATTTTGCGGGAAAAGGCAGAATCTGTGCAATCGTTCAATACTGTGCTGCAGGATTTCGCCAATGACATGCTGTTTTTCATGCAACAGCACGATGGAATAGGGCTGGCAGCCCCGCAGTTAGGGATACTGCAGCGTATGGTTGTTGCAGATATCGGCGATTCTCCGATTTGTCTGGTGAATCCTGAAATAGTGGCTGGATCAGGCAGGGAGAACATGATCGAGGGTTGCCTGAGCCTGCCTGGTTACACGGTTGATGTAAATCGAAATACGTGGATAGAAATTCGAGGTAAAAACCTAAAGGGGAAAAGGGTTGACTACGAGGTGGAAGGCTTACTGGCTCGCGTGCTGCAGCATGAAGTAGACCATTTAAACGGGATTCTGATCTTTGATTATGGAAAAGTTAAAACAGAGCTTCAGGATATTCCAGTGGTGGATGAAGAAATTGAACACAATGTCTAAAATCATTAGCAGAGAGCTAAAGGCTCATGCACCGTTTACCGCGGTTGGGGCTCTGACCGGGATAATAATCATGGCAGTCATTTTGGCTGTTCGGGTCTCCCATTCAATGTCCTCGATGCTGTTTTGGGGATTCCACCCATTCCATGTAGTTCTCAGCGCCCTGGTCACTGCCGGGATGTACAGGCTGCACAGCCGTGGTGGGCTTTGGAAAACCATCCTGATCGGCTACTTCGGTTCTATAGGGATCGCTACATTAAGTGACTCTATTATACCTTACCTGGGAGAATGGCTGCTGGATTTACCCAACAGGGGTCTTCACCTCGGCTTCATAGAGAAATGGTGGCTGGTAAATCCATTGGCTGCGGCAGGAATTGCCATAGCTTTTTTCTGGCCCAAGACCAGGTTTCCGCACGCGGGCCATGTTTTGCTGAGCACCTGGGCCTCGCTGTTTCACATGACTATGGCCTGGGGAGATAAGCATGATCCGCTTACGGTGGGTCTCATAGCCTTTTTCCTTTTTCTGGCGGTATGGGTTCCATGCTGCACAAGTGATATTGTATTCCCCCTCCTGTTTTCGAAGGAGAAGAATATGGAAAATATTTTAAACAACACCAAACAGGAGAATTTCCATGCCGATTTTCGAATATCAATGTAAGAAATGCGGCCACGTGACGGCTTTTCTGGAACAGGCGGGAACCAAAGGAAGCCATGAGTGCGCTAATTGCGGCTCCACTGAAACTGAGAAGATTTTTTCGAGCTTCGCAGCAGGCCGTGCCTCATCATCCTCGACAGACGGTTTTAGTTGCCCTACAGGGACATGCGATCTGTCCTGAAGCCGGTAACTGATAAGTCTTTTGCCGGGGCTATCGCAGAAGGCTGGGGGAAGAGGTAGCCAGGCCTGGAAAGGCAAAACGGGTAGAAATTGCAGGTGCCATCTCAGGCCTAAAAAGGGAAATATCTTCTTCAGGTCTTCCTTTTGTGCAGGGCTAAGAGTCTTGCCGGCTGCTTCTCAGTAGAATGAATTCTTTAACTATGCCGGGATAAACCTGAGTGGGATTTCCTTTCCACTGGAGGTGGGAATATGCCGCATAGCTCGCTGCCGGATAATTTTTATGACAAGATCGCTCCCCGGCTTCACCGGCGGATCGGTCGAGAGTTGCGTCTGGCCGGCCGTGTGCTCGATTTAGGCTGCGGTCCTTGCAAGCTTGTGAGTTTTTTGGCCGAAAGTTACCACATCCATGTCACTGGCGTGGATATTTCATCTGAGAGTTTTCCTGAGCGGTCTCCGTCCGCTGGAGAGGAGCGAATACGCTGCATTCGTAAAGATGCGGAACACCTTGATTTCATGGCGGAAGAGAGCGTGGATGCTGTGGTAACCAAAATGGCCATGCACGAAATGGAACACCCGGGCGCGATCCTCCGGGAGGCCTACCGCATCCTGCGGCCGGGAGGAGAGATATTGATCGTTGACTTTCCACGGAATTCGCTGGCTCAGAAGATCTGGAATGAGAACTACTACAGTACCGGGGAAATTAAAAAATTAATGGCCGAAGCAGAATTTTGCAATATCCGGGTCCGCCTGATCGAGCAGGGGCAGATAATCTGGGCGCGGGGCTTTCGACCACCGGTAAGGTGAGTATATAGTGAAAAGACAGAAGAGAAATTTGAAAAATGTTGAAGAAAGGAGGTATTACAAATGCTTCAAACTAATTTAGAGCATATCGAAGATAAAGAACAACTTAAAGAGTTGATTGAGAACAACGAAAAAGTCGCTGTCTGTTGTGGAAGAATGGGTCCTATGTGTATTCCGGTATATGACATATTTGAAGTTTTGCAGGAAAATTACCCTGATATTCAATTCC
>CAZSTM010000450.1:0-3863 GCA_964609635.1 uncultured Gemmatimonadales bacterium | reverse complement strand
GCGGTCATGCTGTTGGTGAGAATCACCATGCCGAGGTTCTCCTCAGGCACGAGTGCAACACGTGAGAACATCCCGTCATATCCGCCGCTGTGCATAACCACTTTTCGGCCCTGGTAATCCATCAAGCCCCACCCCAGCCCGTAGGCCTCGAAGTGTGTCGAAGGGTGCAGCTCCTGGCTGTCCTTTCCCGGCGGAATTGAAATGTGTGGAGTCCACATCGTACGTGATGCCTCTTCGCTGAAAATTCTGCCGCCGTCTGCAGCGCCGCGATCAAGCTGAAGCCTGATCCACCGGGCCATGTCGCTTACGCAGGAGATGATCGCGCCGGCCGCGCCCAGGTTGTCCCAGTTATACCATGGATAAGCAGCTGCTGTCCCATTTGATTCTATGTGAGGAGTGGCGACATTCTGCCTTCCAGTCAGGCTCTCGACCGAAGTCACGGTATTGTGCATGCCCAGCTTGTCGAAAATATGCTCCTTGATGAATTCATCCCAGCGCCGGCCTGAGACCGCACGGATAACTTCTCCCGCAGCTATGAACATAACGTTGGAATATCCGTAATGGCTCCGAAACATACCCGCCGGCTGCAGAAATCGCACTCGCCTGACTACCTCCTCGGCGCTGTAGTTTGTGCCGTACCACAGAAGATCGCCGCTGTAGGTTCCCAATCCGCTTCGGTGTGACAACAGGTCCCGTATCCTCATTTCATAGCTCACATAAGGGCTGTAGAGCCGGAAATAAGGCAGGTGATCGGTAACGCGATCGTCCCAGCCGATTCGTCCCTCGTCCACCAGGATCGCCAGCGCCGCTGCAGTAAAGGCTTTGGTGTTGGAGGCAACGGCAAACAGGGTATTTTTGTCGACCCGGGCGTCCTCCTCGATGTTTTTCACACCATAGCCCTCAGCCAGCACCACTTCATTGTCTTTGATAATGGCGATTGCCATTCCCGGAACCTTCCATTGCTTCAACGCTGCAGCAAAGTAGGCATCGAGATATTCCAGGTCTTGCGAGCCTTGTGCCTGAACGGCGACTGCAAACAGAGAAAGCACGAGAATGCCGGTCGACAATTTCCTCGGCATTCCGGGCCGGAAAACCTGCACCCTTAAGCCGAAGAATCTTTTTCTGGACATCTGGATAGTATCCTTGCAGAGAGTCAAAGGATGTTCCCGGAAATTCAATTTAAAAAGCCGAGAAAATTAAAGAGATGTTTCATATCAGAGCCTTATCCCGAAGCCGATATTAACCAGGATAAATCCCAGAACCCCCGCCATCGCCAGGTAGTAGATCATGGGGATCAGGGTCTTGCGAATGATCTCGCCTTCCCTGTCCATTAGTCCGACCACCGCGGCTGCGGCCACCACGTTGTGCACGGTGATCATGTTGCCCGCAGCGCCGCCGACCGCCTGGAGTGCGACAATTACCGACTGGGGCACTCCGATTTCGGTAGCTACGCCGAACTGGAAAAGGGAAAACATCATGTTGCTCACCGTGTTGCTGCCTGCGATAAATGCGCCTAATGCGCCGATCACCGCGGCAAAGCCCGTCCAGGCGCCGCCGACCAGTGACGCGGTGCCGGCCGCCAGCTCTATAGGCATGCTCTCCAGGCCGCTGGAGTTTATCCCGGAATTGATAAATACTCTGACCATGGGTATGGCAAAACCCAGGGCCACGGCGGCGTTGATCGTGGTGGTGAACGCGGTGAAGGTTGCGCCGGCCAGCTCTTTCGGTTTCATCTTCTGGATAAAGAAAGTACAGGTTACCGCCAGCACGAAAATGAAACCGGGTAGATACAGCGGCTGAGCGTTCGAGCCGATACCGGTCCCCAGGATATCGCTTACTTCGATGGTCCACGCCGTCAACAAGCCCTTGATTGCCGGGACGGTCCTGCTCAGCACCAGGAACAAACCTACCAGCACATAAGGCACCCAGGCTTTAAACATTGTCATGCCGGGTCTTTCTTCGCCCACTTCGCCGGTAAAGGTACCCGACCAGCCGGGCTCCCACTCGGTTTTGTCTGCAAAGTCCCAGGGCTCTTTGGGAGTGAGAAAGTTGTTTTTAGCGGCTGTAACCACCAGCGCCAGGCCGATCAATCCGCCGAGCAGCGATGGAAATTCGGGTCCCAGGAAATAAGCCAGCAGCACGTAGGGAACACACAGTGCCAGGCCTGCGAAAATAGCGAAAGGCGCTACTTCCAGTCCCTTGGCGATGGATTTTTCCTTGCCGAAAAATCGAGTCAGGATTACCGAGAGAAATAAGGGGATCATTATTCCGATGATCCCGTGCAGGATGGCCACGTTCCAGCCGATAGCATAGACATAATCCATGTAAGGCATCCCGGCTTTCTGGAGAGCGCCCTTGACAACCGGGTTGTCCAGACCGGTGTACACTCCCAACAGGATCGGCGTGCCCACCGCGCCGAAGGATACCGGCGTGCTTTGGATAATCAGCGCCACGGTTACCGCGGCCATGGCCGGAAAGCCCACCGCCATAAGCAGCGGGGCGGCTACCGCCGCCGGGGTGCCGAACCCGGCAGCCCCCTCGATGAACGCTCCGAACATCCAGGCGATAATCATCGCCTGGATCCGCCTGTCCGGTGAAATATCGACAAATCCTCTGCGGATGGTGCTTACCGCCCCACTGGCCGTCAAGGCGTTTAACATCAGGAGCGCGCCGAAAATTATCCATAAGATGGAGACAGTAACCACCAGGCCCTGTATGATTGAAGCGGCTACCACGGTTGCCGAGACACCCCATACAGTCAATGCCAGGACAGAGGTGACCACCAGGGCCAGGGCCATGGCCTTTTTGGCCGGCCAGCGAAGAATGACCAGGAACACGAACACGGTGATAATGGGTGCCAGAGCAAGTAATGAATGCATTCGCCTCATACCTCCAGAGTTTTTTTACTCCACCGCCATTCCCATTCCTCTAGCCACCCAGCGGATATGCTCGGCGGCCTGGCGGTATTCCTCGGCGGTTTTCAGGTGCTCCAGCATCAGTGGAGTATCCGGCAGCTTGCTTAATTCTCCCAGAAAAGCGGTGTAATCCAGCCCGCCCGTTCCCGGGCGGACCTCATCGAGGTGGGTGGTGAGCTCCGGGTGCAGCAGGATGTCTTTTGCATGGCAGCTCTTGATATAGGGCCCGAGTTTTTCGAAACAATCGCGGATCAGTTGCGCGTTCCCGAAATAACGCTGGGGACTGCAGACCATATTGACCGGGTCGAGGTGCGCGGCGAATGCCTTGCGGTCGACAGCCTCTATAAGACGCAGGTAGGAATCCGGGGAGTCCGGGTAAGCCCAGGGCATGGTTTCCAGGGTAAAAAAAGTTCGGGTCGGTTTCACCTCATCGATGATAGATCGGGTGGTTTCGACAATCAGGTCGAAAGTTTCTTCGGTCAGGTTGTCCGGATGCGGCCCGGCCCATTGGTCGGACCTCGAACCGCTGATATTCACGCAGCACCTGGCTCCGATTCGCTCGGCCAGCGCCAGTTGCGCCCGGCATTTTGCCAGGGCTTCCCGCCGGGTTTTTTCATCGGGGCTGATCGGATTGCTCCATGCTCCGACCTCGGCGATAATTATGTCCGCCTTCCCGGCGGCCTCGGCGTAAGCCGTGACAACATCGTCTCCTTCCCCGGCGTCCACCGGGCAGTAAGCGGCGCGGTAGCCGAGCCTTTTAAGGGCTGCTATCCAGGAGTCGGGGTCTTCATATTTGTCGAATACAGGCCCTCCCAGCCGAAGCGGCGAACCGTCTCTTAGCGCGGCCCGGGATTCTGCCGCCGGCGAGGAAGCGACGGTCAGGGTGGCGCCCACAGCGGCGATTTTGGTGAAATCACGTCGGGAAATCGGTTGATCTTTATCGCTCAT
>CAZSTM010000449.1:0-3870 GCA_964609635.1 uncultured Gemmatimonadales bacterium | reverse complement strand
GGAATTATAATTGTTTTGGAGGGGCGGGTTTGAACCGGAGCCATGCAAGGCATGGCGGAGATTCGTGCGAAGCACGACAACCCGCTCCTACCGGATGGTGTGACCATGATGCCGGATGAGACAGCACCAAGGCAGGGTTTTCTTACCAGGTTTGTCGGCGGCTGCGGACGATGGGCTCTGGGGTTGCTCGAAAACGTGGATTTTATTTTCCGGCTTATCCGGCAAAGCCTCTACTGGACTTTCGTTGCTCCGGTTACCGGTAAAGGCTTTAGAGTGGGCAGTTCGTTTGAGGAAATGGTCAAGGTGGGAGTCAACGCGATTCCCATCGTAGCGCTGATCTCTTTTGCCATCGGGCTGATCCTGGCGATGCAGAGCGCCTACCAGCTTGAGCAGTTCGGGGCCACCATTTTCACCGCCGACCTGGTGGCGGTGGCCCAGACCCGCGAGCTGGGACCGTTGATGACCGCTATCATCGTGGCCGGAAGGTCCGGCAGCGGAATTGCCGCCGAAATCGGCACCATGAAAGTCGGCGAGGAAATCGATGCCCTGCGCTCGATGGGTTTCCACCCGATCAAGTTCCTGGTGGTTCCCAAGCTGATAGCCCTTGTTATCATGGTGCCCTGCCTGACAGTTTTTGCCGATTTCATCGGTATCGCCGGCGGCATGAGCATGGCGGTTTTGAGTCTCGGCCTGGGTTTCTCCCGCTATCTTAACCGGACTATTTTCGCCCTGGTTTTCAAGGATATGATTACCGGGTTGATTAAGAGCTTAGTTTTCGCTTTTCTGGTAGGGCTGACCGGCTGTTACATGGGGTTCAAGGTCGAGGGTGGAGCCGAGGGCGTGGGCCGCAGAACCACCCAGAGCGTGGTTGTCTCGATCTTCCTGATCATTCTGGCAGACTCTTTTTTCACGGCGCTCTTCTACTTCCTCTGGTGAATTTCCGATGGAAAAAGACAAAACGGTCGAGTATATAATACAGGTTAAGAACCTGGTGGTCGCCTACGATGAGAGGGTGGTGCTCGACGGGATAGACTTTCAGGTGAGCCGCGGGGAGACCATGGTTATCCTGGGCGGCAGCGGCTGCGGCAAGAGCACGCTCCTGCGCCACATTATCGGTCTGGAGCGGGCCGACTCCGGAAAAATCCTGCTCAAGGACCTGGATATCAGCAAGATGGGACAGGAGGAAACCTCCAAGATCATGAGCAAGGTCGGTGTGGTTTTTCAGAGCTCTGCGCTTTTTAATTCTATGACCATCGGGGATAATGTAGCCCTGCCTTTGCGCGAGCATACCAGGCTCGAGGAATCCACCATCAAGATCATGACCAAGATCAAGCTCGAAATGGTGGGGCTCTCCGGTTACGAAAATTTCATGCCCAGCGAGCTGAGCGGCGGAATGCGCAAGCGCGCCGCCTTTGCCCGGGCCATCTCCATGGATCCTGAAATCCTGTTCTGCGATGAGCCCTCAGCCGGGCTCGACCCGATAGTCGGCGCCGGGCTGGATCAGCTCATTCTCAAGCTGAAAAAGGCATTGCACATGACCATCGTGGTGGTGACCCACGAGATGGAATCGATGTACACCATCGCCGACCGCTTGATTATGCTGCACGAGGGCCGGGTCATATTCTACGGTACTGTGGAAGAGTTCAAGGCCTGCGACAACCAGAGAGTCCGGCAGTTCATCGAGCGCAGGCCGGAAGCGATCGAGCGGGAGGAATCCGAACGCTATGTTCGCGCCCTTACCAGCGATTCTTTTTAGCCTGGATTATTCATAAATCGATAATTGAATACTCTGCGCAGCAAGCTGCCGGGAATCTTCGATGGTTATAGAAACACCGATTAGAGAGCACGTTTATCTTTCAACGGGGATAATTTCATGTCAAGAAATGCGCGCTACCGTTCCTCGGAAATCAAGGCGGGAATCTGGATTATTATCGCCGTGGTGATTTTCACCGCATTCGTGGTCTCGATCACCGGGTCCAGGTTCTGGGAGGAAATGGACTATTACCGCGCGCGGTTGAACTATGTAGGCGGCCTCGAGGTCGGCTCCCCCGTGCGCATGAGTGGACTGCTGGTGGGAAAAATCAGCGGCCTGGAAATACTCGGCGCTAAGGAAGGCGGCCTGGGGTTGACTATCCAGGTGGCAAAAGGGTTACCGATAAAAGCTAATACGGTGGCCTACCTGAGTTTTATCTCGATCACCAGCGAACAGCACCTGGAACTCGAGGTGTCCCCGGAGCCGGCACCTTTGCTGAAACCGGGAGACCTGATCCCCAGCAAGGAGCTGACCACCATGGACGAGGTGATGGAACATGTCGGCTTCGTGGGAGATACCCTTCGGGTGATTCTCGGCCGGGTGAGCCGGCTGTTGAATCCGACCAATCTTGCCCGGGTCGATTCGATCGTAATGGGGGTCAATAACCTGCTGCAGCAGAGCTCGCCGGACCTGGCGGTGACCCTGTCCCGCGTACGGGAGGCTGCCGAGTCGCTGGATTCGCTGCTTAACAATGCCAATGACCTTCTACTCAACGCCGATACCAAGGTTCTCTCGGTTATTCAAGAGGCCGGCGAAACCATGAAACTTACCAGGGTCGTCCTGGCCGGAGTGGACACCACCTTGATGCACGCTGACCGGCTCATAGTGGGAAACGCCGGTAACTTTCAACAACTTCTCGATAACCTGAACCAGACGAGCCGGAACCTCAGGGAACTTTCCGGCGCCATCAAAGACAATCCTTTCCTGTTGTTCCGGGTCATGCCCACGAAAGAGCGCAAGCTGGCCCGCTGAGTGCGAACTGGAACAGGTGGCCGGGGTATAGCCTAAGCAAGCCGGCGATTTTATTTATCCACAGATTACGCAGATTAATCAGATTGAATATTTTGAACATCAAGGGGTTTACATCAACTAGTCCCTACTGAATGTCGCGCACCGAGCCGCCTGGTTATTTTGCTTGATTTTTGCTTTTTTCACTTGTTGCGCGTAAAGCCGCGCAAGTGTGTCGCGCATTCGCGCGAATGTGTCGTGCTACGCACGGATCTCTTACCATGCTCTGCATGGCTCCGGTTCGGTTCGGCTGTGCCTTTGTGCCTATGCCCTTGTCTTTTTTCTACTTTTATCGAAAAGGTTCGGTTTTCTTATGTCGGATCGAATCATAACTTTTATCAAGGATGATAAGGTTTACCACACCTCCGATGTCATGCCGATTCTGCCGCTCCGGGATGTTGTGGTTTTCCCCTACATGGTGATTCCACTGATGGTGGGTCGGCCCAGCTCGGTGACCGGCATCGAAACCGCCATGCTGGGCGACCGCCTGATTCTTTTGCTGGCGCAGATCGATGGAGAAAACGAGGAGCCAGCCGGCTCGGACCTTTACCGCATCGGCGTAATCGCCCGTATTCTGCAGATCGTGCGCCTGCCGGACGGCACGCTCAAGATTCTGGTCGAAGGTCTGGAAAAGATCCGGGTCAAAAGGCACCTGCCCACTAAAGATTACCTGCGCGCCCGTTTCGAAATAATGTCCTTTCATGCATCAGTCTCCAAAGAACTGGAGGCTCTAAGCCGCAAGGCCTTGCATCAGTTCGAGGAGTATGTCAAGCTCAACCCGCGGCTGCCGGATGAGCTGCTGACCGCCATCGCCAACATCGACTCGCCGCTCAGACTGGGCTACGTAATCGCCGGGCATCTGCTGATCCGCATGTCCGAAAAACAGGGTTTGCTCGAGTCCGCCAGCCTGTACCATCACTTGCAAAAGGTCTGCCGGTACCTCAACGCGGAGATGGACATCCTGCGTCTGGAGCGCAAGATCGATGACAACGTGAAGAAGCAGATTCTCAAGAACCAGCGCGAGTTCTATCTCCAGGAGCAGCTCAAGG
>CAZSTM010000448.1:0-3880 GCA_964609635.1 uncultured Gemmatimonadales bacterium | reverse complement strand
ACCCATCAATTTTTTACTTAGTGATGTAATTCAAGCGTTCGATTACGTATTATTTTAAAACCGCTGAACTAGCCAGCAGGGGCTACCGATCGCTCGCCTGCGCCGGGCGAGGCATGCCTCGCCCCTACGCCCGCTAAATTTGTGGATTGGTTTAGCAAAATACGCTATCCTATTTATGAATTCAGGTACGAAGCAAAAAAAAGCGGCCCCCCGTTTCTTTCGGGGAGCCGCTTTTTTTCATTATTTTATTGTCTTGAAATCTTAGTCCTGCGAAATGCTCACTTTTCGGCGGCTTTCAGCGCCCTGGAGCTTTTCAATATCTGGTCCAGGCGATAGCCGGCCAGGGTGTAAACCTGAGGCTCGCCGGCTTTGCGGGCGTAGAAGAAATTCTCCTTGAACTGACTGCCGATCTCAAGAGAAACCCCCGGACCCTCGGAAAGATCCACTGCTATCCGGTAGGCCGGGCTTGCCAGGCCGAGCTCCTCATCGGTCAGGGTGGAGTCCTGGAAGCCGTCCGCGCGCAGGGTGCCCAGGGAACGCAGCAACTGGCTTACCGTGTCCGGGTTTGCATCCGCCGTTACCGGTTCCAGCATAGCCCAGGAGCCCGTGGTATCCGCCTCAAGGACCACGGTTTCCTCGCCGGAGGCCAGGGTGAGTCTTTTGACCTGGTCGGCCGAGAAGCTGCACAGGTTGTGGTCGCGCCACTGATCGGGGTCCGTGCCGGTGATCGAGGCGAAAAAGCCCTGCACCTTGAACACCCGGTCGCTGCCTGCACGGCGCATGAAAGTGTACAGACTCTGCGGGTTTATCCCGGAGCTTTGAGACATCATGGCCTGCTGCTGGAACCCGCCCAGCTTGCCTATGACTAGCTCCGCCAGCACCTTGTTCCTGCTGCCGACAAATTTCACCAGGGTGCCGCCTGACTCATCTACCCGGTATTCCGCCTGTTTTTCGGGATTATGGCTGACCAGCCGGGCATCCTTGATATCTGAAAGGTCCTTGACCGCGGACAGGATAGCCTCGGTATCGGCCGGTTTGATCCCGAAAGGGGTTTTTACCGACCAGCCGGTCACCCCGTTCAGCAGGGTTACCTGGGACTCCAGGCGCGAGATTTCCACACGCTCGATTTCTACCGGGTCAAGGGCCAATTCGAAAGATACATCCGCATCCGGGCGGCTGCGGTCGGTTCCGGTGTATTGAACTATCAGTACCACCGCTACCAGGATGATAAGCACAATCAAAGGTTTGAGAAGCCTGTTCATCGCAAGCCTGTTTCGGTTGAAGTTGACAGATCGGCCCCGGCGGCCCGGACAAAGACGGCGAGGGGGCAATTAGACTTTAAATGAAAATAAAAGCACAGAGGCACAAAAATAAAATACAGTGGTTAGTTGTCAGTAGCTGGTTGTTAGAATAGATAACAAGCGAAAGTACAACTTCCAACAAAGCGCTCCACCAATAACCAGCCACTAACAACCAGCAGCCAGCAACTACAAACAGTTTTTAATACTTGGTGCCTTGGTGTCTTGGTGGTGAAATCTTCAGCGAAAATAATTATTTCATTCTTCGTTGTGGCCGCAGCAGCGGCCATGAGATCTTAAATCGACTTAGCCCGGATCGCCTTGTCGCGCCGCTTGAGATAGAAACGCATCATGCCGAAAAGGATCACCAGCGCCGGCACTCCCAGGATGTTGAGGAAGCGCAGGAATTTTTTCATCTCCCCGGAGATCGCTTTAAGCGGGCGGTCGGTGGTGGGCCGGGTGCGAATCGAGATCAGGTCGTCCCCGATAGTCATGAAATCGACTACGTTGAGGATGAACTCCATATTTCCGGGATAAACGAGCTCGTTAGCCAGTAAATTGGAACAGGGTATCACCAGGATGCTGGTTTCTACCTGGCTTCGTTCAAGGGCCTGCTCGCTTCCGGCGGAGGCGGGCCCGGGCTTGCCTTTAAAGAAGCTTTCGAACCTGCCGGTGCCCAGTCCCACCAGAGTCGCTGGTTTCTCGCTTGGAGTGGGAGTGTAGGAAGGCGGAGCATAGGACTCTATCTCGTTCGAGCTAAAGGCCAGAGTCGAATAAGCCACCAGGGTGTCGTCGAAGGAGGTGAACTCCAGAGAACCGGTAAAAGGCAGGGTGAAACCGGACAGGCGCTCGACCACGGGATGATCGCCCAACTGGGCCTTGCTGATCCTGGGGAACAGGGGAAACGGCTGTTGCTGGACGAAAAACCCCCGGCGGATGGCACGCGGAGAATGGGATTTCTTGTCCGCGATCAGATTGCGGTTCAACCGGAAACCGTAAGACGACAGCAGTTGCTCCAGCCCGTGATTGACCAGCGTGGGCATGCCGCGCTGGTCCAGCAGGATATTGTCCACCAGCACGGCGAGCCGGCCGCCGCGCATGACAAACTGGTCCAGGGCGTACTGGACCTCCAGGCTCACCGAATCACCAGGCCCGGCCAGAATGAGAGTCTCGATGTCTTCGGGAACAGGCTGGCCGTCGGCCAGGTCCACCGGTTCGATCTCGTGGAGCTTGCGTACTTCCTGGGCGAATTGAGAGTAGTCCTGCATCAGGTCGTGACGGCTGCCGGTGGTGACAAAACCCACCTTCTTGGGCTCGTGAGTCACCCGGTAGATACGGCTGGTGAGCTCGTACTCGAGATCGTTGGTGTTTTGCACCACGGGGATAACCTCGGTCTGCTCTCCTTGGCTTACAGTCATTGCCAGGTAGCCGTTGATCTGCTGGCGCTCATCTTTCTCCACCACGGTCATCTGCACGGGCATCACTCCCTGAGCCGCCAGAGAACGTAACAGCTCCTCGTCCTCCTCTGCGGCCGGGTCGAGACGTTCGTAGTTGATGTTACCGCCGGCAGATATGCGGTACTCGCTCAGCAGGTCATCCACCTCCGAAGGCAGATTGCTAAGCTGCACGGGCAGTTTCTTGCTGAAATAAGCCCGGATCGAAACCACATCATTCAGTTCGGAGAGCATCCGCCGGGATACGTTGCTTACGGTATAGATCTTGTTCTCGGTCAGGTCGGCCCGGCGGAAAAAACGGTTGGACAGCACGTTGGCCACTACTACGATGGCCAGAATAATTAATACCAGCAGGGTGGTGGAAAGCTTATCTTTTGAATGTTTGGCGGTCATTATTCAACCCTTGTTCCTTGAAAGTCTCCCGGACAATTATCAGACCCAGGACCGGTTTTCCACGGTGGTAAGATTCAAGTAGAGAAATACTCCGATCACCGACAGGTAATAGACGATATCGCGGGTGTCGACAATTCCCCGGCCGATACTCTCGAAATGGGTTCCCAGCCCCAGGTAGCCGAAGAAGGGAACCAGAATATCGGGTATGAACAGCAGGAAGAAGGTCTCGCCCACGATCAGCATTGCCGCGCAAATGCCGATACCCAGGATAAAAGCTACGATCTGGTTTTCACTTAAAGAACTGGCGAAAAGCCCGATGGCCAGAAAAGAGGCTCCCATCAGCAGACTGCCCAGGTAGCCGCAGATAATCGTGCCCCAGTCCGGGTCGCCCAGGGCGCTTACCAGGACAGGCACGTTGAAAGTAAGCGCCAGCATTACCGCGAGCAGCCCCAGGCTGGCCAAGAACTTGCCGAGGACCACTTCCGCTTCCCGCACCGGCAGGGTCATCAGCACCTCCAGGGTGCCCATCTTGCGCTCTTCGGCCCACAGGCGCATGGTCACTGCGGGTATCATGAACAAAAACAAATAGGGCATGGGTCCGAAAAACGAGCGCATCTCCGCCTGGCCCTGAATGAAAAAGAACCAGACGTAGAAAAAATTGACCAGCAGCAGGAAGACCGTGATAAAGATATAAGCCATAGGAGAGCCGAAATATTCCTTGAACTCTTTCCTGGC
>CAZSTM010000447.1:0-3881 GCA_964609635.1 uncultured Gemmatimonadales bacterium | reverse complement strand
GCAGCTTGAAACAGATATTTACTGGATAATATCACTTATTCGTTTTAATTTCCCGATTGAGGATAACTATAAAGAATTCCTGGATATAAAAGAACTTGATTGTATTGATTTTCGATATGCAGTAGAGGAGATTGCCAAGAATCAAGAGACCGGAGAGATATCCTGGCATGCCATGAATGAGGGCTTAAAAGAGTTCCTGGCTTATCTCAAGTCATCGCCTGTCAAGCATGACTGGGCGGCTTCGGTTTCCCCGGCTTTTGATTCGGTAGAAGACTACACCAGGGAACCGCAGGTCCTCTACGACGGTTACATCATGCCCTATCAGCAGAGGGATCATGGCTTGATGTTCTTGAAGGAATTATATTTGATTTCCAGGCAGGAGATCCCCCCTGCCTTTATTACCATAAAATCGTGGAATGATTACCATGAGGGTCATGCGATCGAGCCGGGATATTATTATGAGGGTGATCAAGGCTCGCCGTTCGGCTTGAGCCGGGACCCGTATTTCTATACCGAATTAGTGGCCGATGTCCTGTCCAAGAATTTCACGCCGGCCGAGCTTCCGCCGGCCGACCATGTCGATCCTCTGATCCGGCCGCTGTTGTACGCGGATTATGCTTCAGAGGATGTCTACGGGCCCTTGTTTACGGACATGGATATCAAAGGAGAACAATTCCACTGCGAGATAAAAGATTACCACACCCGGCAGAGCCGGTTACTTCAAGATGAGATGCCGGCGGCAGGATTTCGCGTTGAGAGCTCCGGAAGGGTGGAGCAATGGGGCTTGGAGATCGGGAACCTGGTCCGGCTCAGGGAAAATCAAAAGGTCGTGGAGGTGGCTGGAGAGAAGTGTATAAAGGTACATGATACTGAAAAGATTCAACTGAGGCTCGGCGATGAGATAATTAATGGATTGGGTGAGAATTCACGGCTGTTCGTGGTCTTATCGTATTATGATATGAAAACCAATCCGGAGAGATATGCCGCCATCCAGTTTGAATACATGACCGATGACGGCGAGGTGATAACGGACCGCCGGATTCGGGTGTACAACAATGCCGTCTGGCAATGGGGCATAAGATGTTTTTACAATGTGGATTTGAAGCGGGATAACCGGATTGAAATCTCCAGTCCCCGGTCGGATTTATCGATTCATTCGCTTTATCTGGTGATCCCGGATTTATCGCGGAAAAGCGTGGAATTAAAGCCGGTCAAAAGGGGAAGATATGTTTTGAGACTCCAGGATTTAAGCCAGGCTTTAGCACCGGACAACCTTGCGCTGCTCTATCCGCAGGATGGGAATGAAAACTATGGCAACCTGATAGTGGTAGATACGCAAAAGAAAAAGATCATACCCGACATAAAAAGCGTTGTAACCACAAAATAAAGTGACGGGCCCCCGGAAAACTATGAGATATCGTGTTGTCTTTTTTACTCCTGCCCTGGATCGAAGGCAGGTCACCTTGTTATCTGAATGGAGGACTTAATGAGAGATGATATCCGGGAAATATCACGCCGTAACTTTCTGGTGGCTTGCTCAGGAGCCCTGGGAGTACCATTTGCCGCTGCCTGCAGCCGGAAAAGCTCTGTCGATGAATCAAGCAGTCAAAAAAGTGTTTACGCCGGTTTCCGCATGGGAATCCAGACCTGGTGTCTCCGCGAAATCAATGAAATAGATAAAGTGATCGCCAACATTCAGGCTCTGGGCCTTAATTATGTTGAAATCGCACCCGCCGTGCACTTGCCCGAGGACTCTTCGCCTGAGAAGATAAGGGCTGTGAAGGAAAAATTTAATAATGCCGGAATTACCATCGATTGCACCGGCGTGCATAAAATGGTGAACGATGAACAAGCTTGCCGTAAGATATTCGAGTACGCCAGGCAACTGGGAGTATCGGCCGTAGATGTCCAGCCTGAGTATGACGCCCTTCCCCTGGTGGACCGGCTCGCTGAAGAATACGGCATTCCCGCGGCCATCCACAACCACGGCCCGGAGGACAAACTGTACGCCAAGCCGGAGATGTTCCGGGAACATCTCAGCCAAACCTCGAAGTGGATCGGCCTGTGCGTGGATACGGGACATTACCTGCGCTCGAGGGTGGATCCGCTGGCGGTAATCGATGAATTTCCCGACCGCATTCACGGCATGCACCTTAAAGAGATGGTTCGGGATGAACAGACCGGCCGCTGGATCGACTTGATAGTAGGCACGGGAGAGCTGAACCTGGTTGAGCTTTTTACCAGGCTTAAGAAAATCGGCTTTAGCGGTTTTTGTTCGCTCGAGTACGAAAGCGACCCCGATAACTCTACCACCGCCCTGGCCGAATGCCTGGCGGCCATAAGAAAGGCTTGCGCTGCACTGGGCTAGCCTGGAAGGGTGTTTGTTTAATACTGTAAACAAGCGCTTATTGGATGCGATCATTACTCTGCAGCGTTCTCTGCCTCGGAGGTCCGTCATGAAACTAATTTTCGGGAGATTAAAGCCCTGTATAATACTCCTGTCAATCATCTGCGGTTACCAGGCGGAAAAGCTGCCCGGGTACACCCTGATCGAGTCGTTCGATGTCCGGGAGCATAAAATCCCGGTGAGGCTGTGGCAGGATGACAGCAGCTATAAAATTGCCTACGCCCTTCCTCTTTCGCTGGAGCAGGAGCTTCATTCCTTCTGGGGCAATATGCTGGTGGCCTCGGACGGACGCCTCTATCTGCCGCCGGCCACCCACTCGGACCTCGGAGCCTCGATGTGGCTGGTGAGGTACGATCCCGACACCTATCGGATGGAAATGGTTTTCGATGCCCGCCGGCAGTGGGGCAAGCAGATCGGTTTTGACGGCCTGCATGATTCCAAAAACCATACCGGAATCATGGAGGGTAAAGGCGGCAAGCTCTATTTCGCCGGGATGATCGGCGGCAGCTACGCCACCATGTACACCCACCTGGTCCACCCCTCCGGCTACATGGGCGGCCGCGTATATGAATTTGACCTCAATACCGGCCGGACCACCGACCTGGGGGTTCCCTACCGCTATGTCAGTATTATCGCCGCGGACCTGGATACGGAGCTTAATACCCTCTACCTGATCAATTGGCCGCAGACCGAGTTCATGATCTATCCCCTGGATACCAGGGTAGTGCGAAACCTGGGTACTGTGGCCTACCACCCGCTCGGCCCCAACAACAAACGTCTGAACTGGGGCCGCGACCTGTTCGTTTACAAAGATCACACTGTCTGGACCAACAATAATTTCGGCTGCTTCGTTTACTATGATCCCGGGATTGACGATCTGGTGGATACCAAAATCGCCCTGCCCAAGAATGAGGCCCTGCGAGTGCATGTCATGGGCGCCGGGCCTACCGAGGGCAAGGTGTACGGTATCACCAACGGCGGATGGATATTCGAGTTCGACCCGCCGAAGGGCGAGGTGGTGGAGCTGGGCTCGGTGATGAAGGCGGGCGCGGTTTACAGCCCGAATCTGGCTATCACCCCGGACGGCCGCCGCCTGTACTACATCGCCGGCAGCCACGGCGATGAGGTCATGGGAGGGATGCATATCATGTACTATGACATCCTCGAGCGGCAGCGGGTCGACTGCGGCAGAATCGGCAGGGAAAACATCCCGGCTTTCTACTGCTACGGCGCGGCGGTGCACAAAGGAATGGTCTATTTCAACGTTCATGGCGGCAAACCGTCCAATTCCTACCTGCTGGTTTACGACCCGAACGATAAAAAGCTTTCCTCAGAATAAATTTCCTGAGCAGCAGGCTGCGATTGCTGAACCATTCAAATTATGGGGATCATATCTGTCAAGAAAAGGCGGCTTAGCCTGGAGGTAACAGATAAAATGAAAACCAAAAAGCCCCGTTTACGGACATGTCTATCG
>CAZSTM010000446.1:2496-3885 GCA_964609635.1 uncultured Gemmatimonadales bacterium | reverse complement strand
ATTCAGCCTGATGTCTCACCCGGGAATGTCATTGCTATGAACAAGGCATTTAACGAATATGCCGCCTATTGACGCAGATAACCAGGGATTGGATAATAGTTGTCTTACCTCTTGAACCCTGACCTGATCGGTGGTTGCACCTGAGCTGCCTTCGCCGCCCGGGTGAGCCGCAGACCCTAGGCGATCAAGTCTGCTGTATATGTTCTCCGAAACGGGTCCGGAAAAACACCGGGAGTGACGGCATTACCTGAAACAAGACACTGGGTTCGAAGCCCTTTAAGCTCCATCAAGATATGCCAAAGGGATTACGAGTTTTTACCCGTAGCCCCTTTTTTTTAAGCTGCGGGTTGACTTTTCCGACGGCAAACCATCATAATGTTTAACCAAGGCAAAAGTCCGCCGTTTGTCGAGTCTTAAAAGCCGGGTAACCGTTCATTCGGTTTTCGACCGCAAGGGGCAGGAGCCTGAAATACATTTGCGCTCTACCCAAGGAGATTCCCATGAAAGGAACCTTTCTTTATATAACGCTGGCCCTGGCAGCCTTGATTTCCCCTGCTTTACCCCAAAATACTCACGACACTCCGTTTGTGGTGAACCCGCGTGTCCGCACGGACAAGTCGGTTGACTGCTCGAGCATCGACAGCATCCTGGGAAGTCTGATAAAACAGGATATGACGGACGAGGAAAAGGTACTCGCGGTCTTTCACTGGATCAGGCGGGTGATCTACCATGGGGACGGGCCGGCACAGATCGCTTTTGATTTCGGTAAGATGGTGCACTCGATGGGAAATGGAAGCTGCCTGCGGCAGACCACACCGATGGCCCTGTTGCTCGATCGTCTGGGCTACGAAACCCAAAGCTGGGTGCATGACGGCCACCATATGATCCAGGTGAAATATGGCGGGAAGTGGCACTGCCTGGACCCGCACATGAACTTTTTCGCCTACGACCGCTCGGTCCCGCCGCAAATCGCATCTATCGAGCAGCTAACGGCGGACTCGACATTGGCTTTCAGTGCGGTTGACGAGGGCCGCGCCGCACCGGGATACCTTCTCTGCGGGGACACGCCCGGGTATTTCACCGGCACCGGCGAATGGTCGATGGAACAGGGCTGGCCGGAGATGACTGTCGATGAGCCGTTCGGCCGGATCACCCTGCGGCGGGGAGATATCCTGACCTTGGCCTGGATGCCGGGCGAACATTACTACCATGAAGCCTGGCAGTTCGAGTGCGGCCCTTACCACACTTGCGGCCCGCGGGATGTACTGGATACGGTAAACCGGCCGCTGTACGAGCCTCACCAGGCGCAAGTCAATAATATCCAGAGCTACCGTCACTGGGCGGAAGGAAAGCTGGTTTACTATCCGGACCTGTTCAGCGACCATTTTC
>CAZSTM010000446.1:0-2486 GCA_964609635.1 uncultured Gemmatimonadales bacterium | reverse complement strand
AACATCCTGAGGCTGTGCCCCTGTTTTGTCATGCTGCCGGAAGATCCGACCAAGGAGGCAGAGTTGATCTTCTCGGTAAACTGCCCGTACGTGATTACCGCCGGAGAGTTCAAGCTGAAAAAGGTGGAGCTTAGAGGCAGCATCGTTGCCGAAGTCAGCACCGACGGGCAAAAGACCTGGCAGCCGGTCGAGGTGACCGGGACCAAGGAAATTGTCGCGGGTAAATATATCGACCAGGTCAACGGGAGTTTCAACGGCTATCTGCTGAAATTGATCCTCAAGAAAGGCGCCCCGATTGAATCCCTCGAGATAGTGAGCTATTTCCAGCTCAATCCTTTTTCCCTGCCATACCTGGTGCCCGGCGATAATGTGGTCGCTGTCGATGCAGAGCATTTCGGCTCACCGCTTAAAATAGAATGGCGCTATGCCGAGGGACCGGAGTGGAACCGTCCCAAATCCGTATCCCGGCTTTTTAAAGAACCGGGCGAGTTTACCATCAACGTCGGCGGCGAAAAATATCCACGCAACCTGTCGCTTACTATCAGTGTTAACCCGTGAGAATTGTCTCTGAAAGACTCCATCCGCCGAGCGGCTGATATAGCTTTACAGTCAGGCAGAAGAAATATGGAGGTATGCCATGAGAAATAAATTGCTTTTGGGCTTTCTGGCTCTGGCCCTGGTCACGGTGGATTATGCAGAAAATCTTGCCCGGGAACCGAACCGGAAGAGAAGAGAACCGCCTGTTGCCGTTGAGCACGGCAAAGTCTTCGAAAAAGACGGCAAACGCTACCTCTGGGGAGGTGAAGACGAATCCTGGCATTTCGATATAACCAACTTCCGTCTCGATCCCTCCCGGCTGCATTTCGGAATAGGCCGGGAGCAATTCCAGGCTTTGATCAAGCCTGAATTCATTACGGTTCAAGAAGCCGACAAGTGGCTGGAGGACGACTGGAAGGTACTGGTAGTCAAGATAGGTGGGGAAATAAAAGTGTATCCTGTCGATCTGCTTATTCGCCATGAGGTGGTCAACGACGTGGTGAATGGGTGCCCGATATTTGCTTCTTACTGCATCCTGGCGGACCTCTGGGCGGTTTACGACCGCCGGATGTATGATACCACTCTTACCTTTGCTGTCAGCGGCTATACCTATTTTGAGCCGAAATATAAAGACGGGCGTGATGCCTTTGTTCTATGGGATCGTGAAACCGAAAGCCTCTGGTGGCCGCTGGAGAACACGGCCGTTTCCGGTCCGATGATAGACAAACAGATGAAGTTGCTCGAAGAGGAATTATGGTTCAGGACAACCTGGGGCGAGCTGAAAGCCCTTCACCCGAATGCAGCAGTGCTCGCTCCGGGCCAGACTCTGGAGCCGCAGTCCGGCCGCTCGAAAGATGACCCGGTCTCTTCAGAGAAAGAGCATGAGAAATAGGGCAGGAAAACAAAGATATTCGAACTTTGGCGCAGAGCATACATTGAACAGCCTGTCAAATCCCTGCGGCGCACTGCAGCCACGGGCAGCCGCCGGTGAGTTCATGCGTCAGGCCTATTAGCCGGGGAATATCTTATAAAACAATCTTTTCCACAGGATACAGTTATGTCAAAGCGTAACGTTAAAATCAAATGGATACTCGCCGTTATCTGCTCAATCATTTTTATTTGCCCGACGCTCAACGGAGAAACCATTTCCCTGGATGCAAAAGTGGTCAGGGACAAAATCAAGGGAGGTTGGGTAGGCCAGACCATAGGAGTCTGTTATGGAGGTGCGACTGAATTCAAGTGGCTGGGCACCTGGATTCCCGAGGAAGTCAACATAGAATACAATGCGGATGTCCTCGAACGGTATTACAACAATGACGATATCTATGTCGAAATAACCTTCCTTTCCGTCCTCGATAAACAAGGTCTCGATGCTTCGGCCGATTCTCTGGCGCTTAAGTTCGCAAACGCCGGTTACCGTCTCTGGCATGCCAACCAGATGGGCAGGCTCAACATCCTCAACGGTATCATGCCTCCGGCTTCCGGATACTGGAAGAACAATCCCCATGCCGATGATTTAGATTTCCAGATAGAGGCCGATTTTATCGGTTTGCTTACACCGGGTATGCCGGTAACGGCATATGAGTACTGTGACAGAGTGGGCCATATCATGAATTACGGTGATGGTTTCTACGGCGGCGTATTTGTTTCAGCCTTGTATTCCCATGCATTTATCGAAAATAACATGGAAACAGTCATTGAAAAGGCCCTCCGGAGCCTGCCTCCGGAAAGCATGTATTATCAATGCATACGGGATGTCCTTTCATGGTGGAGACAGTGGCCCGGAGATTGGAAGCGCTGCTGGTCCGAGGTGCAAAAGAAGTGGTCTGAAGATACAGGTTGCCCGGAGTGTGTCTTACATCCCGGAAACATAGATGCCAAGCTCAACGGCGCCTACATTGCAATCGGTCTGCTCTATGGCGAAAAAGATTTCGGCCGCACAATCGATA
>CAZSTM010000445.1:0-3885 GCA_964609635.1 uncultured Gemmatimonadales bacterium | reverse complement strand
ATAATTCCTACACCCAGGCATCCCGACCAGTAAAATAGGCCCACCGGGAAAAAGAGACCTACAGCGGCGAGAGCGGCGGGGCTCAGCAGATGGCACAGGCGGCTTGCTGTCAGGGCATTCTTTTTACCGAGCCGGGCAGGCAGGGAAAAAAGCCCCTGGCCGCGGTCGAACTCCTCATCCTGCAAAGAGTAGATGATATCGAAACCGGCGACCCAGAACACCACCGCCAGAGCCAGAACCAGTATGCCGACCGATAGTTTGCCGGTCGCTGCGATGTAAGCCCCCACCGGGGCGATACTCAAGGCCAGACCGAGCACCAGGTGGCTGGCCGAGGTAAAATACTTGGTGTAGCTGTAAAAAAAGATAATCGCCAGGGCCAGCGGGCTTAAGATAAAACAGAGCGGCCCGAGCAGATAGGCGGCCGCCTCGAATACCGCCACCGAAAAGACCACGAACAGCCATACCCGGGCACGGGTCATCCTGCCCGACGGCAGGTGACGGTTTTGGGTGCGCGGGTTTTTCCGGTCTGTCCGGTGGTCGACCAGCCGGTTGAAAGCCATGGCGGCCGAGCGCGCCCCGGTAAAGGCCGTCACCACCAGCACCAGGGTCAGAAGCTCCAGCCGGGTGTCATAGCTGGCCAGCACCACGGCGGTCAGGGCGAACGGCAGGGCGAACAAGGTGTGCGGCAGGGCGACCAGCGAGCTGAAATCGGACACCAGCCGGTCCAATTTTCCTCCCCCGCTCCCTGATACATTTTCAGCCATCCAGTCCCAGCTCCTTCCACATGCGGTCGACTTTCTCGCGCACCTCCTCCGACATCACTATCCTGTCCGGCCAGGGTCTTCTAAAGCCCTCTTCCGGCAGTTTCCGGGTACCGTCGATTCCCATCTTGCTGCCGAAGTGAGCCAGCCCGGAGGCATGGTCCAGGGCATCCACCGGACCCGGGGTGAAAATAGTATCCCGCCGGGGGTCGATATTGTTGAGCGCGGCCCACCAGGCCTCGGAAGGGTCGCTCACATTCACCTCTTCATCCACCACCACGATCACCTTGGCCAGCATCATCAGCCCTTGGCCCCACAGCGCGTGCATCACCTTGAACGCCTGGCCCGGATAGCTTTTGCGGATGGAAACGAACACCAGGTTGTGGAACACTCCGAAAGGCGGCATATGGCAGTCGACTATCTCCGGGACAACCAGCCGCAGAAGCGGCAGAAATATCCGCTCGGTGGCGTGGCCCATCCAGTAATCCTCCATGGGCGGGGGGCCGACAACCGTGGCCGGGTATATCGCATCCCGGCGGCGGGTAACAGCGGTTACGTGGAATACCGGGTAATCATCCTCCAGGCTGTAGAAGCCTGTATGATCGCCGAAAGGGCCCTCGCGCCGCAGGGGCTCCGCCGGATCGACATAGCCCTCCAGCACGATATCCGCCGCTGCGGGGACTTCCAGGTCCACGGTTACGGCGGAGGTGAGTTCCACCGGCGCCTTTCGCAGGAAGCCCGCGAAGAGGTACTCCTCTATAGTTTCCGGCAGCGGAGCGGTGGCGGCATAGGTCAAAGCCGGGTCGCCGCCCAGGGCGACCGCCACCGGAAGCCTGGTTTCCAGGCGCCGCGCCTGTTCGAAATGCCGTGCGCCGTGTTTGTGGAGGTGCCAGTGCATGCCGGTGGTGTTGCGGTCGAAGACCTGCATGCGATACATGCCCACATTGCGCATCCCGGTAGCCGGAGAGCGGGTTATTACCTGGGGCAGGGTCAGATACGGCCCGCCGTCCTGCGGCCAGCAGGTAAGGATCGGCAGTCGGCCGAGGTCGACATCCGAGTCACGCTCGACTACCTCGTGTACCGGCCCATCCTTCACGGTTCGCGGAGGATAAGCGGCCAGCTCCCTCAGCTTAGGCAGCAAGGCCAGCTTACCCAGCAGAGACTCCGGCACCTTGGTCGAGATAAGCGATTCGATCCGCGCGGCGATCTGCTCAACATCCTCCACCCCGAGCGCCAGAGCCATGCGGTGCTTGCTGCCCATCAGGTTGATCGAAACAGGCAATTCGCAGGCTTCCACGTTCTCGAACAGCAATGCCGGGCCCCCGGCGTGCATCACCCGGGTGGCGATCTCGGTGATCTCGAGATGCGGGCTTATCCGGCGCCCGATACGTTTCAGCTCTCCTGCCTGCTCCAGCCGTTTGATAAACTCGTGCTGATCCTTGTATGCCATGGTATTAGCCCTGGAGATCGGATTAGTGCTCCGAGCGAAACACTCTCGGCTGCCGGCACGTTTAACTTTTAACTAAGTAAACGGGCTGCATGTAAAAAATAGGGCCGAGCCGGGGATTGTCAAGATTGGTTAAACTGAAGAACATTTCAAGGCATGTTCTGATAGAGTGTTGAAAAAAGTCTTCCTGGCTTTTTTCAATTACTTCTTTGCACGAAAGGAGAAAGTGCAAACCTTTCAAATTGCTTGACTTAACAATCTGCGCTTTTTTGGCGGTACATCCAGGTACCGCTTAGCAGCGTGTTTTTTCAACACGCTGCTAACCCGGATTATTCATAAACAAGGCGATTATCTCTAAAAAGAGTGTCTTACACTCAGGCATTACAGGCACTTCCTAGTTTAGAATCGCAGATTACACGAATAAAAAATTTGATTTCACGGATAATCCCGCACCCAACCCAAAGACTGTGGTCGGTTGGAAGGGAACAGTGCCATCCGTGCCAAATCCGTGTCATCTGTGATTTCAAAGCCTAGGGAAAACAAAAACTTAAGTTATTTTTCATGAATAATCCGGGCTAAAGGGCCCGTGAAAAAGTATTTTACCAGCGGCGGATTGGATGAAATTTTTTGCTGTTGGGCCGATCTTGATTGACACCGTCCGGTCCGGCTCTTATATATTACTTTGCATTTAAGATCATTTGAGACCGATTGTTTTGACATCCAGCACCGGAGGATAATATGAACCTTTACGATTTCGCCATCCAGATGGAAAAGGACGGGGAAGCTTACTATCGGGAAATCGCCGAGAAGAGCGAAGATATCGGCATGAAAAAGATTTTTACCATGCTGGCGGATGAAGAAGTAAAGCATGCCGAAGTTCTAACCCAGATGAAAAACCGCTCTCCGAAGTTGGGCGAGACTAAGCTGCTTTCAGATGTAAAAAACATCTTCGCCCGGATGCGGGAGGAAAAGGATTATCCGGATATAAACGCCTCGCAGGTCGAGATGTATAAAAAGGCCCAGGAGCTCGAAGAAAAAAGCAAGGATTTTTATCTGGAAAAAAGCAACGAGGCCGATGATCCCGCGCATAAAGAGGTGCTGCTGAAACTGGCCGATGAGGAACGACTGCACTACTCGATTCTCGAGGCAATCATCGATTTTGTTTCCCGGCCGGACTCGTGGCTCGAAAACGCGGAATTCACCAAACTGGAAGATTATTGATCTATTCGGAATAACCGGTAATAAACAAAGACAAAATAAAGAGGGCACCTCGAATTTATATCTGCACCCCCACCGTTCTCACGGTGGGGGTGCTTTTTTTCCGACCGGCGTCTGTCTCGACAGGTGTGTCAGGAGGCGCCATTCACTCCTTTCCTTTATAGTCCATCTCGGCAAGCTGCTTGTAAAGCAGATAGCGCGAATTGGCGTTTTCCTGTGCCAGTTCCAGAAGCTTTTTGGCCCGTTCCGGGTTGCTCTGCTTGAGAGTCCGGAAGCGGATCTCACCGTAAACGTAGTCCTCCATACTGATACTCGGCTCTTTGGAGTCGAGCTGGAGAGGGTTCTTGCCCTGGGCTTTCAGCCGCGGATCATAGCGGAACAGGACCCAGTTGCCACAGTTTACGGCTTTTTTCTGTTCCACCAGGCCGTTGGTCATGTTGATTCCATGGGCGATGCAGT
>CAZSTM010000444.1:0-3895 GCA_964609635.1 uncultured Gemmatimonadales bacterium | reverse complement strand
GAACCCGCGACATCCACCTTGGCAAGGTGGCGCTCTACCACTGAGCTATTCCCGCTCGTACTATTTTTTCATGTTTTAGATTATCCAATATCAATAATAAAAAGCCCCATTTTTTTTGTCAAGTGAAAAAGACCGAAGCTTTGTAACAACAGGATCTATGGGGTTTGCTGTTAAATTGTGCGAAACCGTCAGGACCATCTTCAATGAAGGTTTTTGTTTTCATAACTGGTCAAAACGCTGTACATTCGCAGTTTTCCCGAAGACAAGTATGATTTCGTTTTCCTGCAAAGGATATCTTGGATCCGCTGCTACGATTTCATCCTCCTCGCCCGGCTTTGCGTTCTCTTTTTTCACCAGGAGTATATAAATACCATATTTATTCCTTAGACGTGCTCCCTCTAAAGTCTGTCCGGCCAGTAACTTTGGAACCTTCCGCTCCAGAATTGAAAACCCGGGAATGACCTCCACCATTACCGCCACTCGCTGGTGCGAGTTCAATTTACTGGCCATGCCGGAAGCCATGTCCCTGCGGAAAATTTCCAGGTTATATGCCTCGATAACATCCCGGCTCCAAATTGTGGCTTTGGCTTTAGAAAAATCACCCGTGGCAACTACCGGCAATTCAGTGAGGTCTTTCTGGGCAAACAGCTCCATGACCCTATCCAGGGTAGTCTCTTCCGTAAGAGTGAAGTCCAAAGGATGTGATATTTCTTCAGCGATGACCAGTTCATTGAGCAAGTCAGCGTTTTCCATAACATTACGCAAATCATCCACGCTCACATATCCCCTCAGCTTATCCTCGGTATCTACTACAAAAAAGACGGAGTTTTCACTGTGAGACATGAGTCTCATCAATTCACCTAGAGCGGTGGTTTCTTTTACTTTTACAATAGGGTGCAACTTTATTTTCTTCACATTCAGGGTCCGTAAGATATTGAAATCGTGCCCCTTATGAATATCGATTCCTCTCCTAAACAATTTCAATGTATAAATAGACTCTTTCTGTACCATCATGGAAAACAGCGTAGCCACGATGGTAGTCAGCATTAATGGTAGAATTATTCGATAATCATTTGTCATTTCAAAGATAATTACAATGGCGGTCAGCGGGGCATGAGTGGCTGCTCCAACAAGCCCGGCCATTCCAACCAGTGCATACGCTCCTGCAGGAGCGGTGATGGCGGGTAAAAAGATATGTCCCAGATGACCGATGAATCCCCCGGTCATAGCGCCCAAAAAGAGCGAGGGAGCAAAAATGCCTCCGGAGGCTCCCGAGCCGAGAGTGATACTGGTGGCGATGAGTTTCATTACGATAAGAAGTCCAGCCACCTGCCAGAACATCTCATCAACCAGTACCTGGCTGATAGATTCATACCCAACTCCAAGAATTTGAGGGAACAGGAGGGCCAATCCACCGATGAGAGTACCTCCCACCATGGTTCTAAGATACTGGGGTATCTGAATTTTATCGAAAATATCTTCCGACTTATACAACATTCTGATAAAGACCACGCCGATGGCGCCCGTTACAAAACCGAGAAGAGCATACGAAACAAATTCCCAGTTACTGACAAGTTCATAGGTTGGAATTGTAAAGGAGCTAAAGGACCCTAGATAATAGTGTGAGATGACGGTGGCGGCCACACTGGAAATTATAATCGGGCTAAACTGACCTACCCCGAAATCCCCCAAAATTATCTCCACTGCGAACAGCGCTCCAGCGAGTGGGGCGTTGAATGTTCCGGCAATACCAGCCGCAGCTCCACAGCCAACAAATGTCTTCATTTTGCTTTTGGTTACCTGAGTCAACTGACCGAACAGCGAACCTATGGCCGATCCTATATGCACAATTGGTCCCTCCCGCCCTACTGAACCCCCGGTCCCGATAGTAATTGCCGAAGCTAAGGATTTAGCAAACGGGACACGTACTCTAATAATACTATTCTTAAGTACAGTGGACTCTATAACCTCCGGAACGCCATGACCCTTTGCCTCCGGTGCAAAAAAATACACGATTAATCCGGTTAACAATCCACCGGTGGTTGGAATGAGAATCATCCAGTACCATTGGATACCGGCTAAAAATTCAACGGGGTTTCCCCACCCACCCCAGGCAATACCTTGTACAACTTGGATAAGCGCTCTGAATCCTACTGCGCCATATCCCCCGAGAATCCCGATAATCAACCCACCGATGAGTGTAAATAAATTTTCGAAGAGTTTGATCTTCTGTAAAATTGTTAGAGTATAATTCTTCCAGGAAACTTTCAACTGATACCTCGCCTCAGACTGCCGATATTAGATGGGGCAACCTTGGTAATCAATAGAACTTTCACGAATTAAAGCCCTATTTCGATATGTCTTAAACACCGAGAAGATGGTTTTTAATTCATGCTGTATATGGCGTCCGATTCAACTATCGCTTAAAACAGTAGATACCGAATCGAATAATCCCAATGCGTCATCCTAATCACGCTAAGCAAGAAGACCTGAATCTGAAGTCAACTTTGCACCACGAAACTCTAGTTTTACACTGCCATAAAAACCGACGTTTAACCTTTCACCCTTGGGCGAATACATTTTGTATTTCTTTAAGATATGTTTTTCTTTTAAATTTAATAGGTTAGGTCGGGTTAGGAAATAATTTTCACCAGTTATACGGTGAATGTGGGTCAATATATTATTTACTTTAAATTGATTTTATTTTATTTTTGTATTTATATTCTTTCGTATGATTCTGCCTTGCCGAAGGGTTTTAACCTCATTGCCGGTGAAGGCACTTTTTACATACTTTCTATTCACAATCTCCCTATTCACAATCTCCTTCATGACTATTATTCAAGTCCTGAAAAAAAAATATTCTTCCGCGGCAAAATTCATTCGTGAGCTGTGCACTCCGCTGATTATCTTTATCAACTGGTCCGAATCTCGTCTGATCCTGTTAGTGGCCGTGGTGGTAGGGCTAATGGGCGGTTTCGGCGCGGTAGGGTTTCGCCTGCTGATCCGTTGGCTTCAATTGGTTTTCTTCGGGCCGGGTGAGAATTTACTCGAGCTGGCGCTGAGTCTTCCATGGTGGCAGAGACTTCTTATCCCTACCATTGGAGGTATCTGCCTGGCGCCGCTGATAAAGTATTTCCCCAAGGAGACCAAGGGGCACGGAGTGCCCGAAGTCATGGAGGATATTGCTCTGCGCTCAGGCCGTATGCGGCCGCGTACGATTTTCACCCGGGCGCTGGCCTCGGCAATCAGTATCGCCAGCGGCGGGTCGGTAGGCCGCGAAGGCCCGATAATCCAGATCGGCTCGGCCATGGGATCGAGTGTGGGGCAATTCCTACGGGCCTCGGAGTCCCGGATGAAAACTCTGGTCGGCTGCGGCGCGGCAGCAGGGATGGCGGCTACTTTCAACGCTCCGCTGGGAGGAGCGCTTTTCGCCGTTGAGGTCATCCTGGGCGACTTCGGCCTGGCGCAGGTTACCCCGATCATTATCAGCAGTGTTTCCGCCACCGCCATCTCCCGTGTGTTTCTCGGCAACTACCCTGCATTTGAGGTTCCCGCCTCCCACCTGATAAACTACGGCGAATTGTTCCTCTACGCCCTGCTGGGAATCTGCGCCGGTCTTCTGGCCTGGCTGTTTATCTCCATTCTCTACCGCAGTGAGGACTTTTTCGAATCGGTGGTCCGGCTGCCCGCCTGGATCAAACCGGCGATCGGCGGCCTGCTGGTGGGTGCGATCGCCATCCGGTTTCCCCACATCTATGGAACGGGCTACGAAACCATGAATCTGGCCCTGCGAGGCGAGATGGCAATCCATCTGCTTTTGCTGCTGATTTTTATCAAGCTGGCAGCCACCTCGCTCACTATTGCCAGCGGCGGCTCGGGCGGATTCGGCTTCGCC
>CAZSTM010000443.1:0-3917 GCA_964609635.1 uncultured Gemmatimonadales bacterium | reverse complement strand
ACTGGCCTCGGCGGGCTGCGGCAACCCGGTGGCCCTGGCCGAGCTCGAGTCGGGTGATACTGTAGTCGACCTGGGCTCAGGCGCAGGCTTCGACTGCTTCCTGGCGGCCGCCGGGGTGGGCGAAAACGGACAGGTGATCGGCGTTGACATGACCCCGGAGATGATCGAGAAAGCCCGCGCCAATGCCGTCCGGGACGGGTATAAAAACGTCGAGTTCCGCCTGGGCGATATCGACAAACTGCCGGTGGCCGACAACAGCGTGGATATGGTGATCTCGAACTGTGTAATAAACCTGGTTCCGGACAAGCGGAAAGCTTTTGCCGAGATTTTCAGGGTGCTCAAACCCGGCGGCAGGTTCATGATCTCGGACATGGTCTCCACGGTCGCTATTCCTGATTTCATCCGCAAATCGGTGGAAGCTTATGTCGGCTGCCTGGGCGCCCGGCTTGATGAATACCTGGAAGATCTCAGCTCCGCGGGGTTTGACGAAGTCGTGGTAGTCGAGGAGACTCCGCTGCCTTTCGAGGCTCTGTCATCCACTGCGGGAACCATCATCAGGGAGTCGAAAGTTACGCCGGAAGAGCTGAAAAATTTCGCCTCCTCGGTGAGGATTATCAAGGTGCGGGGGGTGAAAGGATGAACGGGTGAGAATCTAAGCATCTGGACTTGCAGGCCTGTTGTTTAGTGTTGTGTGGAGAACTCCAAGTTGGTCAAACATCCGGCCTGGTCTTCCACCTTCGGTGGGGCCAGAACCAGTGCTCCGGGTGTTCTCGCACCCGCTCGGCCAGGCGGTCGGTGAAATATTTTGTCATCCGGCAGACGAACTCCTCGCGGTCTTCTACCTCCGGCCGGGGCACCCGCTCGAATATCAGCTTCCACCTGCCTTGCCCCTCCGGCAGCATCATGGAGATCACCACCGGCGCCCCGGTTTTGTGGGCGAACAGAGCCGGCCCCCTGGGTGTCGAGGCCGGCCGGCCCAGGAAATCGACGAACACTCCCTGGCGGTGAGAGTCCTGGTCGGCCAGGAAACTAACGATATTCCCCTGTCGCAAGGCCCGGCCAAGCTGCCCGGGAGAGCTTTCCACCTGAATCAGCTCCATGCCGCTGGCCCGGCGCATGGCGGTTATGTAGCGCTGGAAAAAGCGGTTTGCCTGTGCCCGGACGATCACCACCAGCGGGTAACCCAGCCTGGCGGCGTAAGCGCCCATCAACTCCCAGTTACCATAGTGGAAGGTAACATTGATCACTCCCCGTCCCTCCTCAAGCGCGGAGTCCAGAATCCCGCGATCCTCGAAAACGATATTCCGCTCCATCCAGGCTGTGGGCAAACGGTGAATACGGAACATCTCGACAAAGTATTCACCCAGGTTCCGGTAACAACTCGCCCCGATTTTTTTCAGCTCCCCCGGCGGCTTTTCAGGAAAAGCCAGGCCCAAGCTATCCAGTACCTGTTTTCGGCGAATGCCCAGGATATTCCAGACCGCAGCCCCGAGAAGACGGCCCGCGTGCCGGGCGGTATTCTCCGGGCAGATTCCCGCCAGAGCCACGGCCGCCCGGAAAACCCCATATTCCACCGGATGCAGCAGATTTTTTTTGAGTACGGACAAATGCCCCCCCCAAACTGGTTGAAACCTCTTGCTTCCTGTTCAAAATAACATTTTGCGAGTAAAACGCAAATCTTGCTGTAAACAATTAGTTTTCCGTCAAGTGGTTATTCTATTGACAAATAGCTAAACCAACTTTAATATTATAGTGAAATACAATGCAAGTAGTTTACTTTTTTTGCATCAGACGATTCTCAACAGCTATTTTTCATCCGGTACGTTCAACCAGGAATACCCATGACTAAGGGCCTGATCGACAATCTTCTGGTAAAAACGGACAACCTTTTCGAACGCATTTTCCACCGGCAGGAGGAAAAAAAGCCGGTCTTTTTCCGGACACATCTGACCAATCCTCGCAAGATACTGCTGATTCCCGGCGAGAACCTGGCCGAGCTGGTGCTGCTGTCCGGTTTCATCACCGCCGTGAAAAACCGGTTTCCCCAGACCGAGATTTGTATCCTGGTGCCGCGGGAGCAGGCCTGCCTGCTGGAAGACATTCCACGGGTGCGGGCCATCGAATACGGGAACCGGAGCTCACATCACTTTGATGTAAACTTCCGCAGGGTAGCCGGCGCCCTGCAAAAAGAAAATTTTGACTGGGCGGTGAACCTGTCGTTTAATGCCGGCAGGCCTGAGGGGTTGATAACTTACCATAGTGGTTCCAAAATCCACACCGGTCTGCCCACGCCGGAGACCGAACGTTACTACAACCTGGTCATCAAGAAACCCCCTGAAGAGCCGTGTTTCCGCGAACGATACAGCCACCTGTTCCGCATCCTCCAGGTGGAAGTGCCGCTCAAACCTTCCTCCAATGTGATCCAGCTCTCCGATCAGGAACTCCAGCGCGGCGCCAGATATTTGCGCATGCGCAAAGCCAGAAGGAGAATGAGCGGGTTTATCGGCTGCGCCCCTGAATGGCGGGTCGAGGATAAATCCCTGGTGCGAAACTTGCAAAAATTTCTTGAACGGCTGTCCGAATCGCTCGATCCGACCAAATTGCTGGTGGCGGGGAATCTCGCTCCTGTGGATCAGATCGGTAAGTGGGAAAATATTGCCGCGCACATGCACATTTTTGCCAACATGAGAAACATGCTCTCATCTCTGGCGGCGTGCGATAAAGTCATTACCAATAGTGTCGGGGCGGCCTGTTTACTCGGCTCACTAGGCGTAATAGTGGGATTGATTCCCACAGACAAGGAAAATCTTTCCCGGCTGAGCAGCTCCGACTTGAAGAATATTCAGATCATCCGGCACGATAAAGACCGTTTTCCCTTAAAAAGGGCCGTGGATTTCGCGCTCCATGGTCTCAGCGGCTAGTATAAAGATTAAGAACTGCCATGAGCCAGTTCACTAAAAACTTCGAGGAATTCAACCGGGAACATCCGGTAATGGATGAGGCTTCCGCTGAACTGTTCGCCGGCGCATTTCCCACGGCTGAACATCTCTCCCTTACCGATCCCGGCTCTCTGGATACGGCGCTGGCCGAGCAAAAAGATGGTCCGCAGGTGGTGGCTCTTCTGCCTGCCGACAAGACCTCCAAGGTAAAAAATGCTCTTGAACAGGCTTTCCAGGCTCTGCTCAAGGGAAAAAGTAACCTCGCCGCGGTCGACATGGATATCTCCTCTCCCCGCAGCGAACTGCTCGGCGTGGAAAACAGCGAAGGCTTGACCGACCATTTTCTCTACGGTATATCCCTCTCAAAAATACTGCGCGACACCGGGCAACCCGGGCTTCAAGCCATCACTCCCGGCACCTTTACACCTCGAACAGTCGAGATATTTGAAGATCCGCGCTGGAAGTCCCTTATCAACTCGCTGGTCAGCGAAACAGACCGGACAGTTGTGCTGCTGGCTCCCCCGATGGAGCTGCTCAAAGATCTTCCTGTCCTAAAGTACGCCGACACGGTGATGCTTTTATCCGAGCCACCGACTGAGGATCAGCCGCCGGAAGATCTCCAGCGGATAATGGAAACGATCTCCCGGAACTTGGCTCCGAAGTGCTCATTACGCTTGCTCTGGCTTGGAGAACGTGAGCCTGAACCCGAGGAACCGGCCGCAGAAGAGGCACCTGCCGAAGAGCCTGTACCCGAGGAACCGGCCGCAGAAAAGCCTCCTGCCGAAGAGCCTGAACCTGAGGAACCGGCCGCAGAAGAGACTCCTGCAGAAGACCTGGAACTCGAGGAACCGGCCGCAGAAGAGGCACCTGCCGAAGAGCTGGAACTCGAGGAACCGGCCGCAGAAGAGCCTCCTGCCGAAGACCTGGAACTCGAGGAACCGGCAGCGGAAGAGGCGCCTGCCGAAGAGCTGGAACTCG
>CAZSTM010000442.1:0-3922 GCA_964609635.1 uncultured Gemmatimonadales bacterium | reverse complement strand
GTCCAAGAGAAGGAACATGATAGTTGCCGGATCGGACATAGTCAGCGTGGATGCCGTCTGCGCAAGACTGATGGAGATCAATCCCGATGACGTTGAGCACATCTGCGTGGCCGCCTACTCCGGGTTGGGACAGAACGACCTCGACCGTATCAACATTGCCGGCAGCACGATAGAACAGGCAAAAGCGAAGTTTATAAAAGCGGAAAGCCACATGATCGACGATTTGAAAAACTCCGCGTATCCCTATTACGGGCAAAGCAACCGGGTCTGGCTGTTCAAGGGGCCTTACCGGGGCCTGGATATGGATGCGGATTCTCTGGGAACAGAGGAAGAGGCGGCCCCGGTCCCCGGCAAAGACGGATGGACCGAGCCGGTATACTTTTTCGACGATCTCATAGACCCGGCAGGATACTTCAGCTATTCTGAAGGCGATTGCGTTATTTACGCTTTCACTTATTTACTGGCGCAGCATGCCGGAAGAGCCCAAATGTGGCTCGGCTCCAGACAGGATCTGTCGGTCTGGCTCAACGGACAGAAGGTCTACGATTACCGCGGCCTCAGAGGACATCGCCTGCCGAACGAGGTGATCGAGGCAGATATTCCCCTAGGAGTCAGCAGACTTCTGGTCAAGGTAACCCAGCGCTCCGGCCGCAGCGAGTTCAGCCTCAACATTTGCGAGGTCGAAGAGGACACCTTTTATGACGGAAACCGCCTGGAGGGGCTTAAGTTTCTGCCGGAAGCGGTCTCCATCGAAAGATCATGTGATTACAATGGTGACGGAAGGATGGCTGTCAACGATGTTATCTATTTCCTGCTTATGGCACGCAACAACCCGAATGATCTACGGCTGGATTGGAACCAGGACGGTGAATACACGATCAGAGATGCCGTCGCTCTGCTTATAGATATCATGCAAGGAACCTGCCCGGAGCCATAGGCGCCGTTCAAAGAGCTTACCGGGAAAGAGACCGTAAAGTTAAATTTAAACCGCGACGAAAGGTTTTATATCATCCAGCTGCATGAGGATAAGTATTTATGCAAAAATACCGGTAAAAGCATGACATGGAGGTAAGATTGCCGGTCCTGAAATGATCATGCTTGGCGAGTGGTCGCTAGAGCGCTCGCTGGAGGAAATCGACAAGTTCAGCGACGGGCCGGCGGAGTTGGTGGCGAACTGAATCGGTGAGCCGAAGCCGGAAAAAAAGATTTTCGCCCGGAGCTGAATATGACTGCGGAATGCGGTGCAAGTTTCACAGCACACATTCCGTTTTTTTATATACCTCAAAACATAATAAAGCCTGAGCCGAAGACGTATAACCGGACTTGACCGGGTACTGCCGAAAATTCGGTTTATTTGATACTCCCGGGGAAGACGACTAAAAAGTCGAAAAAAAACATAAAGAATCTTTTAAAAAAAGCCAAGAAAGACAAAAGCTCCAGTCTGAAATCAGAAAGAGATGTAAAAATGGGGAATACCGTTTTGGTATTAGCTCGCTTTCTTTACGAAAAAGAGTATAAAATCCCCTGAAAATAAAAATGACTTGCCAAGAGATAGGTTTTTCGGGTAAAATGGGAACGTTTAGCGATATTACTTTTTTCCTTTTACTCACCGTAGAAGCAAAAGGAGGTCCGGAGCATGCGCAGATTGATAGGCTTGCTGGCAGTTGCGGTTATGGTTTCTTCTCTTGGTGTATCCAGAGTGATTGCACAAGAAAAAGGCAACTATGTTCCCGGGGTTGAGGGGATCAAGGCGGCGTCCCTTCCGCCGCCGGGTTTTTACTGGCGTATTTATAACGCTTTTTATAACTCCGGTACCCTCAAGGACGAGAAAGGAAAAGAGATGCCGGTCGGGTTTGACGTGAATGTCTGGGCCCTTGTCGACCGATTCATTTATGTCTCGCCGAAAAAAATCCTGGGTGCCAATTACGTTTGCGATATTATTATTCCGTTCCAGTACACCGGGCTTAAGATCGATGCTAAGGGTGTCGACGACAGCAAGTTCGCTCTGGGAGATATAGCAATAGAGCCTTTTGTGCTTGCCTGGCACGGGGCGAGGTACGATGCCGCTTTCGGCCTGGGGTTCTATGCTCCCACAGGCTCTTACGATGTAACCAAGCCGGCCAGCCCGGGCAACGACCACTGGTCGCTGCTGATGACCATGGGGCTCACCACCTATCTCGACCCGGAAAAAACCTGGTCCTTCTCCGCGCTCAGCCGGTTCGAGTCCCATACCGAAAGGGATAAAAGGAAGATATCTCCGGGGAAAAACCTGGTCATCGAGTGGGGCCTGGCCAAGAACGCGGCCAAGGTCTGGGACATAGGCCTGGCAGGTTATATGCAATGGCAGCTTTCGGACGACAGCGGCATCGGACTCGAGTTCGAGGGGGTCGACTACGATGAGACTGTGCATGATAAAGCCTACGCCATCGGACCAGAAGTGATGGCCTTTATTCCCTCGGCCAAGATGTTTTTCTCTGTCCGCTCATTGTTTGAATTTGGTGTGGAGGATCGCTCACAGGGAAATATTACTACAGTAACCCTTACTAAAATTTTCTGATTCGACAGCAATAGATTTTTCAAGACAGATAATGGCGGCTGCCCTCGGAGCGCAGGGCAGCCGCCTTCTTTTTCACTAATTTCGTAGCTGTAAAGTTCTATAACTTATAGATAACAGTTGCAAACCCAAGGTACGCCTTGAATAGATATGCGGCATAAAGATTGCTGATTTTAAGGATAAATCTCCAAGGCCTTGCGAGTAGATCCCGAAATTAATCACCGAAAGAAAGAGACCAAGCCTATATTATCCTCAATAAATAAAGTTTTTTTCCGAAATAACTAAAAGGGGTCTTGTTTCTGATTGCAGGTTTCCTTTCATGGAGAGAAGTCTTGTCCTTTTGATTTATTGAGGCAAAGGGGAAATTTTATCCCTTCCCGGCAGTCGGGATAAGTTTATAACCGCCCGTTCGTGGGCAGGTCAGGACCGGCTGTCGAGAACCGGATGAAAGACTTTCGATGACCAGAAAAGTAAAAAAAATAGCCTTCTATATATCATTTTCGATTAGTGTGTTAATCGCCCTGGTCAAGTGCGACCGGGGTCTCCCTACGGAAGAGGTGGAGCGCTTTTCAATCAGCGGGACTATAACCCTGCAGGGAGACTCGGTAGAATCGGTTGAGGTCACGCTGGAGGGGGATTTCAACTCCTCAGACCTGACAGACAGTTCCGGTGCGTACGTTTTTACCGACCTGGCCGAAGGCCTGTACGCGGTATACCCTGTCAGCAGCGGCTACTTATTCAATCCTGAAAAACGGCAGATGGAGCTGGCCGGAATGGACCGGGAAGAGCAGAATTTTTCCATGGGAACAGCTGCGCCGGTTCTGCTTCTGCTTGAAAAGAAACTGGATTTCGGGAAAGTGCCTGTCGGCTCGAGCCGTCAGTTACGGCTGGGTGTCAGCAATCTAGGCCGTGTCGATCTGGTTGTGTCGAGTATAACTTTCGACGATAATTCATTCTCCTCCAGTATAACCGAGCTTACCGTTCCTGCCGACAGCCTGAAATATATTACGGTAAGATTCGCCCCGAATGACTCTGCCGCATTCACCGCGAAAATGACCCTGACAACCAATGACCCTGATAAACAGACAGCCATAGTTTCGTTAACCGGTGAAGGTATTGCCGGGGAAAAACCCGAAATATCCCTGGAGCCGCAACAACTGAACTTCGGTTTCGCCCGCCTGGGAATGACCAGCACTTTGAACCTGATTGTCAGCAATACCGGAGGCGACACCCTGAAAATAAGCTCGATTACCGCTACAAACCCGCTATTCCAGGTAAGGCCGGACTCTGCCGCGATTCCAGCCGGAGGAAAACTGACAGTCAGGGTAAGTTTCACCCCGCAGGAAACTGCCACGGTAACAGCCACTT
>CAZSTM010000441.1:0-3936 GCA_964609635.1 uncultured Gemmatimonadales bacterium | reverse complement strand
TGCGCCATGACCGGCAAAGGTTCTTCCCCCGCGAGGTCACGTTTTACCTTACCGCTTACCGAATGGAAAACTATTTCGAGCACCTGTACCATTACTCTCGTCCCGTAACCCACCGTATCCTGCCAGGCAACGGCGAAACGGTTGCCTCCCAGGCCGTTGATTATCGGAACGGATCCCATTTCCACCCCGGGCACCTGGAAAACCCTGCCGACTGTATCCGCCTGGGAATCCAGTTGTTGCCCCTTTATCAATGTTGATTCACCCGGTTCTTTTTCCGCCCAGAGAATCAGATAATTCCCCTGGTCGTCGACCGAAATCACGGGATTGGTCAGAGCAGGCGGCGGGATATTTTCACCACCGTCCATGTACAAAGAGTCGCGGTAGGTACTGTCAACCACAACGATGGGGTTTCCATCGCCGTCGATAGTTTCACGGCTCTCGACAAACGGGAGGCAGTCACCCTCGCTGTTGTAGCGGCAATAGTAGAGCTGCTGGTGTTCACCGAAAAACTCCTGCCAGACAACGAGAAATTCGTCGTTATCTCTCGAAGCGGCCACCACTGGGCGGCCCACACTGCCTAGGTAACCGAGCCTTTGCTCGCTGATATGGATATCCGATTTTTTTTCCTCGCCGTCAGGGTCGTAAACCTTGCCGCGCACATAGGCGTTGACCCCGTTCATGGCACCCTGACGCCAGACCGCCATATGGTATCCCAATGAGCTCACCGCCACCGATGCCAACCGGCCGCCGCCGGAAGTGGAGTCCGCCATCAAATCAACCGATCCGATAAGCTCACCGGTTCTATCGAAACGTGCCAGGAGAAGTTCGGGCGCCGAAGCCCACCGATGCCAGCGCTCCCATACCAGGTAAGCCCGGCCGTTGTTATCCAGCGCCGCAGCCAGGCCGCTCAAAAAATTCTGGGAACTTTGCTCAACTTCGAAAGAATTCACCGTGGTCGGCTCATTCGCGTCGAAATACATGGCCCGGATGCGGTAATCGTCCAAGGCATTTTTCTCCTGCCAGGCGATAAGGTAATCTCCGGCGTGATTTATCGCGGTCACCGGCCGGCGCTGGTTCGAATAACCACTGGAGAGTCGATCTCCATCGCCCAGCGATATCCCTTCTCTGGTGAAGCGGATCGAATCAATGCGGGTGCTCTCTTCCCCTGTTCCTCTTTCCCAGAACAGTGTAAAACCGCCGTCCGCATGTCCGACCATAGCCGCGGAGCGGTTGACTTCCTCATCTCCAAGGCCGGGAGCGATGAACAGCGGAGCAGACAACCCACCTGCGGCGGTAAAGCTCTGCATCAACAAATCAACTCCGGAAGAAGTATGTTCCTCCCAGACAGCTACAAAATCGCCGCCCTGCTTAACAGCCGCGGCAGGAGAACCTATCCAGGGCAGCCCTGTTGCGCAGCTATCAGGTGTCAACGGAGTTTTCGTAGAAACAGGTCCTTGTTCGAGGTTGAAACCGACCGAGTATAATGTGTACTCACAATTCGATATCTCCCGCCAGAGAAGCACCACATTTTGATTTTCATTGCCCGAGACGATAGGAGGCCCCTCTACCCACCGTGCTTGATCTATCAGCCAGAGAACTGTATCCGGGGAAACGGTCGGCCCTTCCCATCCGAATGTGATGCTGACCTTAGCCAGTGCAAGAGTAATGCTCTCGAAACCGCCATCACTTACCCAGGTCACCAGGAAGTGGCTGGAACCCGGGTCTCGGCTTACAGCCGTAACATTCGGCTTGAAAACATTGTCAACATTTAAACTGTCAGGCCAAGGTATGTGGAATTCCTCCAGAGCGATGCCTCCGGCAGCGAAAGCCCGGACCCTGATCCCCAGGCTGTCCGGATTATTGTCGCGCCAGGCAACCACGAAATTACCTTTGCGGTCGGCGGCGACTGCCGGGTCTGTCTGGTCGCCCTGGCGGCTCCGGTTTACCGTGATGTTTCCGATCCAGGCAAACCTTGTGGAATCAAGGTTTATCCCGCCTTCCGAATCATCGTGAGCGATCCAGGTGCCGTAGATATCCGTATCAGAGCCGGAGCGTCCCTGCCAGACCAGAACGACATTGCCGGAGGAATCGACCGCCACGGCCGGGGAATATCCCTGGATCGCGTAGTCATCGGAGGTCGGCAGGGGCCGGCTTTCCAGAGGACGGCCGGTCATCTCATAGCGCCGGAAGAAAATCCTCTGCCGGCCGCTGCTATCCTCGCTCCAGGCCACCACCGCGGTACCGTCGAAATCCACCGCCGCAGCAGGCGAACCGAGTATCACGCCCTGGTTGTTATTTGCGGTCTCCACAGGATTGAGCCTGCCGCCCAAGCGGTCGAATCCCTGAAGCATGATACGCTGCCCGTCATTCGCCTTGTCCAGCCAGAATACCAGCATCCGGTCCGCGCGGTCGGTAACCACTGCAGGTGAAATCTGATCGCCCGCCGGGTCGAGTTTGACCGGGACAGCGAAAGGACTGATATCCGGGTTCTGGGCACCGACTAACGCCGGTCGGCAGACCAGGGTAAGCGCAAGCGTAGAAAATAACGTGTAATATATATAATGTCTTATCTTGCTCATATTTATCTTTTGCAAAGTGGTTGATAGTCGCTTTAACTGTCTTTCCTCTTTGCCTCTCTGTGACTTTATCTGTTTCTTTTACGGCAGCCGCACCACTCTGAAACCGACGTTGTTTTCCTTATTTGCAAAATACAGCGCTCCGCGATTGGTGGAGCGGGCATCTTTCATTTCGTCGTGCCAACTGCCGCCGCGGACCACTTTGTATCCCAGTCCCGCATCATCAGACGGCCCCTGCGGGTCTGATATATCCTGAGCAATCCCGGACATCGTGGTAGCATCGATACCGTAGGACACTTCCTTTAACTGGAGTTTGGCACGGTCGAAAACCACGTTAAACAAAGCCTTGGCCGTGTTTCTGTCGCTGTTGAGAAAAACCCGCATGGTTACATCCATACCGGCAGAACCCGCGGCATTCTCGATAAAGATTTGGTTTCCTCCCGAAACAGATTGTTCGCTGTAGACGTCGGTGATATATATCGAACCGTTGACCGCACTCACCGCAATATCGGCGTTAAGTTCATCGAAGAGCGAAATATTTTGCAGTTCCACCGGGATTGTGCCTGAGGCGTTCTCGGCAAGCGTGAAAGTTAACACGAGCAGTTCCTTTTTCTCACCGGCCGGCACAGGTTTAGAGTAAGACAGATCGGTCATCGAAACGGCCATGGAGCCACTGGTGTTAGCCGAGACCATATCAGGATATATCCTGTAATACTCGGCATCGTACCAGTCCAGGCACCACTCCCAGACATTGCCGTGCATGTCGTACAAGCCCCAGGCGTTGGGCTGTCTCAGGCCTGCTGAATGCGTGACGTTTCCGCTGTTACCTATATACCATCCCGCAAGGCCCAGGTCACTTTCGCTGTCTCCGGTATAAAAATTAGTGCCGGTACCCGCCCGGCAGGCATATTCCCACTGCGCCTCGGTGGGCAGGGTATAGCGTTCCGAGGTGCGCAGGCTCAGCCAGCGGCAAAAGGCCATGGCATCCTCCCAGCTCACCCCTACCACGGGATGGTTGGGTTTGTCCAGGGCATCCCGGGGCCATTTGCTAATTGCCGAGGTGTCCGGCCTGTGCACCTGGGAATTACCTTCCTCAAGCCAGAATTCATAATATTGTTGGTTGGTGACCTCGTAGCGACCAATGAAAAAATTGCTCAAGTTCACCCTGGGGGAGAAAACCTCATCCGGGCTTAGAAAGAGAGTATCCGCCGGTTCATCCACCCTGCCGACGCCCATAAGAAATGTGTTCCCGGGAATGAAAACCGTCTCAATATCCAGGTAATAAGTCCTTCCCACACCTACCAGCTGCAAGGTAATCGAATCGACCAGGTTATAAATAGTATCAGGATTAAGGTTGCTG
>CAZSTM010000440.1:0-3948 GCA_964609635.1 uncultured Gemmatimonadales bacterium | reverse complement strand
TTCCGCACCTGGTATTACCACCGGCAGGCCGTTTGCATCGCCGGTTACCCGACAGGCTCCGGATGAAATCCCATCCAGCTCGAACACCTTCCCGCCCTGTGAAAAACTCTCTCTCAGGAACAGTACCGCCTCTTCGTTCTCCAGCATGCTCGGCGCCCCGGGAACTACGTAGGCCACCACCCCGACCTCGCCGCCCGGCACTCGCAGGAGGTTCCCGGAACCGGCCGCACCCTTGAGAGTCTCCTGTGGGCTCAGCCGGTAGTAGGTATAAATACGGCCGAACTCCACCCGGGATTCGGAGGAGACCACCTTGGCGTGCACGATGCACTCGGCGGAAGCCACCTGTTCGCGCAGGCTGGTGGCCCGGGGCTGGTCTGCGAATAAGCCTTGCGCGGCCACCAGAGCCAGGGCCACGACAAAAATCGCCGAAAGAAAAAAGCTTTTACCCGGTGTTCGAAGCATAATTTCTATTTCCTTAAACATTTATATTCGATCAAATCACTTTATCAGCAGCATCTTGCGTGTCTGCACGAAATCTCTGCTTTGCAAACGATAGAAATATATCCCGCTGGCTGCTTTCCTTCCCTGCCGGTCGGTGCCGTCCCAGAACACGCTTTGCTCCCCTGACGGGGCGAAGCCCCGGTAAAGGCTGCGCACGAGCTTGCCGTGCACGTCGAACACTTCCAGTTCGGCCCACCCGGGCTCTTGAAGTAGGAAAGAAATGGCAGTCGAGGGGTTGAACGGGTTGGGGAAATTCTGGCATAAGCCGGCAGCTTTCGGCAGTCGGGTTCCCGGTGCCGGTTTAACGGCATCCAGGGCGGGCTCCAGAGTGTCGAGAAGCGAAAGCAGCAGGGCCGCTTCATCTCCCGGGGTTTGCTGCGCCACCCCATTACTTAGTGAAAGCACCAGGGACGAGCCGTCAGCGAACTCGAGGCGCCAGCTCCGGCCCGAGGCCAGGGAGGGCGCGGAACCGGAGTCCTTGCTTTTAGCCGCACGGCTGGGGTCGCGGGCCGGCACGTAGCCGGCCTGATAGAGCACGCCCAGGAAATCCGCGATATCTCCTACCACCTGCCCGTCGCCGTCATAGTCCGCGGCGAACCTTTGAGCCGGTGTAAAACTCAGCGTGTCCCGCATCCCGCTGGTAATAATAAATACCAGGAAAGCATCCCGGTAGTCGATCCTGCCGTTGCCGTCCATGTCCCCCCTGCGTCGTGAGACACGGGCCGCAAGCCGGTAAACCCGGCCCGCCTCATTGATAAAGGCTTCTCCACTGAAAATCGCCCGGTCATTGACCAGCAGGTAGTAGCCTCCCGTGTAAGAAGCAGTCAGAGAGACCTCGGCCGCCGTGCCCTCGGCATGGCCCAGCACCAGGCCGCTGGAATCGGTAAGGCTCAACACCGGGTCCAGGTCGCTGAGCGAGTAAGCCAGGCCCTCGAAACCGGCAACCAGCGAGTCTCCGGCCAGAAGTTCCAGGTGGAAAAAGTCGAAGTCGGCGGGGTTTTGCACCACGGCCGGCCCGGTGCGCGCTTCTTTCCACAGGCCCGAGACGGGTACGCTCAAGTCAAGCTCCGCGGCCTCGTCCCGGGAATCGTTGGGTTCATTGGGATCGGCAGGCAGCACATAGTATGCACCGCTGGGCAGCCCGGTCCTGCCGTTTTTATCCATCACCGCGAAACGTAACAGGTAGGTCCGGTTCTCAAGCCCCGGAATATGAATCCAGCCGTCCGGTTCCAGATCGAGCTGGGCGATAAGCGAGTCCCCTTGCGTGTCCGGCATGACATGGGTAACCCTTATCCTCTCGGCAGGGTAGCCCAGAGGCCGTCCATCGGCCCAGACAGGCAAAATTCCAAGCTGCACACCCAGTCCTCTTGCCACATCGCCCTCCACGGGAGGAAGAATCTTATTCACCCACGGCGGATAAACGGGGACGTTCAGAGTATCGGCGCCGATAGAGAGCGCAACGGCCAATTGATCCCCGGCCAGACCCGGCGGTGCCAGGCTGTCCAGGCCGAAAAATGCAGGACGTACGATCTCGGCCGCCCGCTCGAAACTGAGGAAAGGGGCGTTGTCGGTGGCCAGATAATTGCTGCCCGGATAAAGTCCGTAGTCCTGGTCGGTATCCAGCATGATCGAGGCGCCGGTGGAAAGCCCCTCAGGAAAGCGCACCACCAGGTAAAGCACTTCCGGCCCCTGAAACAGAGTGTCCGCATCGCTGAAATCCACATACAGCACAGAAGAACCTGGCTGAGGAGCGAGCAGAGTACGTCTGAAAACCGGCCGGCCAAGGTCCGGGCCGCCTCCGAAAACCTCGGTGGTCAGCAGTATTTCCGGGAAGGGTATAAGCTCGCCCTCCTCCCGGGGATTCACCAGGATCGCCGATCCCAGCACTACGAACGGGCCCTGTACCGGAACCTCGAAACGCTTGGCGAAATAGTCAGTCCCTGAACTCACAGCCTCCTCGGGCATCTGGTACAGCCAGGCGGGCTGAACCGGCACCTCGGGCCAACCGGAGGGGATCAGCTCGAAAAGTCCCGGGATAATATCGGAAGCCTGCTGCGGAAAAGATAAATCGAGGACGAACGCAGCTCTCTGTCCGCTTGACCGATCAAGCCTGCCCGGCGGACGTTTGAGTGCGTTCGCCTCCGGTACAAAGCCCAGAAAGACCGCACATAACAATGCGCCGATTACCGGCAGGCGGCATGAACGACCGAGCGATTTACGAGAATCCTGCTTCTTTGAATAACATGAATTCAATGATTACCTCACCTGGAGCCGGCCGCGTCTCAATCCAATTGACTGTTGATTATAAATGAAAAAAAGGCAGGTGTCAATTTACAACTGCACGGAAGGAAATGAATAATACAGGAGTCAGGAGTCAGAACCGAAGCGCAGCGGAGCTTCGCGCGAATGAGCGACACACTTACGCGGCTTTACGCGCAACAAGGCCCAAAAGGGATGACACACCCCGCCTGCTGACGCAGGCACCCCTCTCAAAAGAGGGGATTTTTTCACGGACCTTCGTTGCAAGGAAACCGCTGTAAAAATGGTAATTACCATAAAAGTCCCCTCTATCAAGAGGGGAAACAGGGGTGTGTTACTGTAAGGCCGGAACCTGTAGAGGTACGCAGAGGGCAGGGCTAGCGAGTGAATGCGAGCGAGAGGCATGGAGGGCTCGTGAGCGAAGCAAAGAGGAAATTCTCATGCGCAGCACGACGCATCCGTTAACACGCAGTACTGGTCATCTGTGGATAAAAAAGTGAGGAAAAATGTGGGAATATCGAAAGAAAGGAGCGCTCAAACCTTTAAGGCGTAGTCTGGGGAGCCGCCTGGAATAGCACCGCCTCCCAGGTAGCGATAATTCGGGAGCCTGCGCTAAAATCGCCGCTGATAAAAGAATTCTCGCTCAGCTCGCCCTCGAACAGCACGGGATGGGAGTTTTCAGCTATCAGCGGGCCTAAGGTAGAGAGGGAGATATTGAACCGCAGCCGGTTATTATCGAAAATCCCGTTCCGTACCGCAAAGGTGTCCCGGCTGACCGTGCCGCCCAGCTCGATATTTTCCATAATCAGCAGGCTCTGGCTCAGGGTGCCGCCTTCGGCCTGTGAGAAAACCAGATAGATTGTCTTTTCCGCGCTCTCCGCCCCTGTGGACTGCAGAAATCCCTTCCAGGTCCCATCCATGGTGGTACGGGTAAGGTTCGCCCGGCGCTGGGTTTCTACCAGGGAAGAGGCGACCGAGGTCAGGTCTCCCCCGCCGGAACAGCTGAAAAGGCTCACCAGCAAGGGTACTGCGATTTTCACGAATCTTTTGGGGCTCAGAAATTCCAATTCACACCCCCGGAAAAACCGGAATTAAAGAGAAAGGCTTTCTCCGACCGGAGCATCTGCCGGCCCGATTCCTGGACTTTGGTTACCTCGGCCCGGGTCAGAAAGAGACTGAGGGAGATGT
>CAZSTM010000439.1:0-3953 GCA_964609635.1 uncultured Gemmatimonadales bacterium | reverse complement strand
AGAAGCAGCTGTCGAGGTAGACCAGCTCGGCCTCCAGCCAGTACTTGCCGTCCGGGACGAACTTGAAATGATAGTTGACCGGGTTGCGGTCCACGGTGATCATGTATCCGTAAACCTCGTCTTCCTCGAAAATGTCCAGTTGTTCTCCGAAACGCAGGGTGACCACGATGTTTTCGTCGTATGAGTTGTCTAGATTATCCGGAGGGGGATAGTTGCCGTCGGTCTCAAACTCGGCGTTACCAAGGATGTCCCGGTATAAAAGGAAATACGGCATTTCCACTTCGACGATTTTTTTGTCGCTGCAGGAAAACAGCGTTAGAGCCGCGACCAGCACGGCCAGTGAGGCGATCAGGGGTTTACGGAACATGACAAAACCTCTTATGGATGGTTACAAGATACGCCCAGGGCCTGCGGCCCGTCACCCTTGCGGACAACGGGTCGTAGGCAGGCGGTCGAAAATATTCAAACTCGGAAAAATGGTGTAGAGGTTACCTCCTGCGGCGGTCGCCCCCGGAAGATGAGGAGCTTTTAGCCGGGGAACCGCTGCTGCGGCTGCCCGATGAGCCGCTGGAGGACCTGGCTCGCGGCGCGGGAGAAGACCTGCTTGAACTTGGGGCACTTCTCGCAGCGGGAGCGGGCTGGCTCCGGCTGCGGCTGGGAGTGCTGGGGCTTGCGCTCGGCCGCGGTGAGGACTGTATCCCTTCGCGGGAACGGCTGGGAGCCGGGCGGGAGTAGCTGCCGCCGGTTCTTGACCCATCGGTGCCCCGGTAACCGGTGCTTGTACGAGTGCGCCTGCTGGTGGTGGGGCGGGTCAGGCGGCCGCTTTCGGTAGAGCGTGTCTTGATTTTATCGTTAACTGCACCCGAGCTTGCCGCGGATGAACCGCCGGCCGGGACATCGCTGCTCGACGGGCTATATACCCGGTCGTCGCTCGTACTTCTTATCCGGTCCAGGGGACGGTCGGCCCGTTCCACGGTACGGCCCTCCGAGGCCCGAGTGCGGTCCGTGCCGCGCACCCCGGCGGTCGAGGAAGCATTAGTGGCTTGTGACTCACCATTGGCGCCGGTTCTCCCGGATCGCTCCTCACTTGCGCCGTCGGCAATCGCCCGGTTGCGGCTGAAAGAAATCGGCTCGGTATCGGACAGGCTCGTCAGGGTCTCGGATTTGGGATCCAGGGAACTTTCACCTCCGCTGGAGACCAGACGCCGGCTGTCCACCGGCAAAGAGGTATAGCCGGTGCCTCTCGAGGCAGTGCGCAATGAAGACCCCCGCACAGTGTTGTCGCGGCCGGCATTGCGGTACCAATCGGTTTTCGGGTCCAGGTGATAATTCTTCCTGCTGGCGGATACGTACTGTCTGTCGTACAGGCGGGTGTAGGTTCGATAATCATCATAATAGGCGTGTGTCAGATACCCGTGGCGGAAATACCTGGGTGAATACCAGTTGTAGGAAAGCCAGAACCCCGAGTTCCAGTATCCCCAGTAGGGGTAGTAGTCGCAGTAATAAGGGTCGTACCAATCCGGAAAGCCGTTGAGGTTGTAGTCGTACCACACATCGTAGGTCAGCGGCCAAAGATCGTAGCGGTTGGGTATCCCATCGCCGTCGGTGTCCCACCAGGGAGTGCAGTAGCGCGGGTAGAAGACTGAGCTGTAGTGATGGCCGGGTGCGTAGACCACGGTTACATTACCGTTGTCGTAATAACGGGATTCTTTGGCGTCGGTAAAATAAGCCTCCTCGTAACCGGTCTCTTCATCGAAGAAAACCACGCACTTGAGGTCCATGAAACCGTATTCTTTACTCTTCCCACGGTATTCCGAATTGTAATAGCCGATTACCCGCAGCTGCTGACGGTCTTCCAGTTCGTTGATCCGACTGCGGATTCGATCGATAACCTCGCGGTTGCTGTCATTGACATCCTCGTGAACCTCGATCTTGAAAGTCTGCTCGCCGTCACGAACCTCGAGCATGAAATCCAGGTCGAGATCTTCATCGTAATCGCCCACAATCGGGATACCGATGAACTCGTCGGCCTCGTACTCCTCGGCAGGAACCGCGGCTTCAGACGTACGTACGGCGGTGACTCTGGCATGCGAGGAACAATTAAGAGAAAAAACCAGGAGAAGAATAACCGGTAGCAACCCTGACAACGGCAAATGTCCAAGCTTTCGTGTCGGTTTCATCTCGACCTCCTTATGGGAGGAGAAATATTATTAAGATAGCGGCCAATCATTTATACAAATCCGGCCGGCATAAAGTTCCTTGCAAATAGTTAGACGAAACGTACAAGCCGAATATTCAAGGGTCATGCTCTGAACCTAACAGGAAAAAGAAGCCGGCGAGTACCGGATACAAAGGCTCAGGAAAGTTCCTTATCCTTCTCCAGGTTTTTCAGCTGGTCACGCAGGATGGCAGCATCCTCGAAACGCTCCTCGGCCACCGCCTTCTCCATTTTCTTCTGTACCTTTTCCACTTCGCTCAAAGGTTTTTGCGATTTAAGGGCCTGTTCCAGGTCATCGAGAGCCTTACGGCTGCGTTCCAGCTCGGTGGAAAACTCCTCGGCCTCCAGGGATTTGAGGTTTTCGATTTTCTCCCGGGTGCTATGCACGATCTCGAGAGCCTTTTCAAAATTCCGTCCTTCCTGGACGGCCGTCATGGCCCGGGCCGTACCGTTTATCCGCAGGATGTAGGGCCACCATTTTTCCAGGTTTTCGCGGTCTTTTTTGCGTTTCGCGTAACGGTTGACAAAGCGGAAAAGATCCATGTTGCGTTCGGTGTCCCGAATCACGCGGTGATAGTCTTGGAGCTGAAGCAGGAATACATAGCGGTTGTAGATACGGGTGCTCTCATCGAAAAGTTCGGAACAGGCCTGGGAGTTGAGCTGGAAGCCCTCCTCCCCCTGCTGAGCCTCGCGCCAGCGCTCGAGTGTTCCGAGGTGGTAGTCCAGTACGAATTCGCAGCCGTGGGGCCGCTTGCCGTCCGGACGGCCGTCCAGGTTCATCTGCAGGACTCCCTGAAAAGCGGCGTTGTCCACGCGCACCTGGATTATTTCGTCCCCGTCTTCCCCGACTATCTTACGATAGTTTTTCTGTGGGTCGTAATCCCAGCTATTGAGGATGTTCGATAGGTCCTCAAACATAACAGCCCCGCTTACGGCTCCGGCTTGAAAGTCTACCACCAGATGAACATTGAAAAAATACCCGCCCGAACCGCTGCGGATTGGTTCGAGCGGAAATTCAAGGTCCTACTTCAAGATAATAAATTCTGTTACCACAAGCAAGTCAACGCCCTTACCCGCGCTTTAAAATGCCGACTGAAGCTGATAAAGTAATCGGGCCTCAGGACCGGTTTCCGCCTCCTGGCCGGTCGGAACGGATGCCGGAGACTTGCTTGTTCGGTTCTAATATATATATTATTGATCGCAAAGCAGTTGACGATTAAGAACGCCCAATCCCAAAATTGTAAAGTTAACTCCTGGTGCTCGAGATGCATCTTGATAAACTGGACACCCCGGCTCTCTGGGTAGAGCTGGATGTAATGGAGCGCAATCTGTCCCGCATGGCGGAATACTGCCGTTCCCACGGCCTTGCCCTGAGGCCGCATATCAAGACCCATAAGACACCTGAGCTGGCCCGCAGGCAGCTCGAACTCGGCGCCCTCGGTATAACCTGCGCCAAGGTTGCCGAGGCCGAAGTGATGGCCGAATCAGGCTGCGAGGAGATTCTCCTGGCCTACCCGGTCTGGGGAGAGCACAAATGGCCGAGACTGGCTGCGCTGGCCGAGAGGGTAAAATTAATCGTGGCTACCGACAGTCTCGAGCATGCGCGGGCGCTGGCGCGGGGGCTCGGGCCATCGGCCGAAAAGCTTTCGCTGCTGGTGGAGGTGGATGTGGGACTGGGCCGCTGCGGGCTGCCGATCGATGATAAGCTGACAGAATCCGTGGCCCGCATTGCAGA
>CAZSTM010000438.1:0-3954 GCA_964609635.1 uncultured Gemmatimonadales bacterium | reverse complement strand
AAATCTTCTAATTTCTGTTCTGGAGGAGTAAAAATATCTGGGATTTTCACAGTGGTATCTTGAGGAAAAGGAATAGGAATAACCGATAAATCGGTTATATCACCTACGACAAACACGAAATCCCCGTCGTCCAGGTTGTCGTCCCGGATTTTCCCGTACTGCGGGTGCTGGGTCTCTCGGGAATAGTTGATTACCCTCTCCTGCAGGAACTCTCCAAGCTCCGATCCTGTCAAATAACCATCCTCGTTGACATCTCCCTCGCCGGTCAAAGCTTTGACAAACTGTCGGCAGAAAATGCTCTCATCAGGCACCTCCTCGTCAGCGCTGCCGGCTGTGATAAACTGGCGCACCGGCTGCCCGGTCTTGTAGCTGATGTTCATGGGAACTGCCTTGGAAAGAGAAAAGATCGACCCCGAAAAGCAGCAGTCAAAGAGAAACATCGCGTGCTTGGACTGAATGCGCCTGGCATATACCTCGATCATTTGCATGTCCATGGCCTTGCTCAAGAATCCGGCTTTATCCCTGTTGGGGTTGGCGGCATCGACCGGCACGATGTACCCCATCTCTCCGCCGTAAGCCTGCTTGAGTGTGTGGCCATGGCCGGTAAAGTAGAGCAGGAGCCTGTTCTCAGGATTGATGCCATATCGGTTGATAAAATCATCGAAGGCTTTTTTTAGTTGTTCAAAGTTCGGGTTCTCAACCATGACTACCTGAAACCCTTGTAGCTCCAGAACAGAAGCCACATCACGGATATCCTTTTTCACCCCCTGCAACTTCGGCCAGCCGGCTCTGTAATCGCTCACACCTATGACCAGGGCGTGGCTTTCTTTATATAGCTCTACGAACCGGCCCTGCTCATCCGGGATTCTTACCGGCTCCGGGATAATCCCACGCTCTTGTTGGGCCAAGGAATCTTTCGATAAAAGAACTGCAACCGAGCCCAGTAAAAGACAAAGCAGAAATTGTTTCATTGCGAGCCCCTGAATAGGTTCTTGAAGGAGCTTTTTACATCCGCGATCCCGCCGCGGCCAGGGGCTTCGCCCCTGGACCCCATTTCAAGAGTCAAAAAGCAAAAATCAAGTGCTCATCTGCTGAAGTTCAAGCGAAAACACTACCGACAAACTACTCGAAAACCTATGCCGCTGCCCCCGCCGCCTGGATCGCCGCCGTCGCGACCGGCTGACCGGCAGCCGTTAGCATCATCGCCCCAACCGCCGCCCCGCGCGACACGGGAAGAGCCGGATGCAGGGCCTGTAGGGTTTGACTGGCTCGCACTGCTGTAACTGCCGTACCAGTCGCTGCACCACTCCCACACATTACCGTGCATGTCGTACAATCCAAAACCGTTCGGCTCCTTTTGCCCTACCGGGTGTGTCCCGCTACCGCTGTTGCCACCAAACCAGCCTGCCCGGGAAAGAGAACCCTCACTGTTTCCTGTGTAATACTCCGTTGTTGTCCCGGCACGACATGCATACTCCCACTCCGCCTCAGTCGGTAAATCGTACCGCCGGCCGGTCTGCTTGCCAATCCAAAGGCAGAAAGCCTTTGCGTCGTTCCATGATACCATTACTACAGGGTGATCATCTGTTTGGGCTAAATATGTATTCCGCCAGTTAGCGTCCGCCTTCTGCTCCCATTTACCACCCGTATAAACAAAACCGCCTCCTCCTCTTTCTGCCTCAGTACTGTATCCCGAAGCCTGAACAAACTGCTTGAACTGGCCTACCGTTATCTCAGTGGCGCTCATCTCAAAGGCGGAGAGAGTTACCGCATGAACCGGTCTGGAACGCTCAAGCCATTTGTGATCAGTGCTATTCGTCCCCATCTTGAAAGTACCCGCCGGAATCGGCACCATCCTCAGGCCGGGAACTCCCGCCACTTCTCTGACTGATCCGGGAACGTAGTATTCGGATACTTCCTGCCTCGGCGGCCGGTAATCCCTCCAGTAGCGCAGGCGCTCAGAAGCCCTTGTGCGCAGCCGGTCGTCTTCCGCGGAGTAGGGATTGTCCTCGCTGTAGGCGTCCAAAATCCTCTGCCAGGCATCGGCCTTGTCGGACGAGGGCAAATCCAGCTTCTCAATCTCCTCTACCTTACTCGATGACCTTCTCATTTCGTTTAATTTGTCCGCCCAGGCAACCTTGGCCGCCGCTATTTCGGCGGCTTTTCTCTCTATATCTTCCAGCGAAAAATCGCTCTGGCCCGGAGTCTTTGGAGTAACGTATTCTTCAACGGGCCGAGCCGGCGTCTCGAACCTGCTCCAGACAAACTCACCGGCCCCGGCGCCCGAGCGCTCCACCCAGGGCACCTGGGATTTACCGGGTCCAAGAGCCTGCTCCACCAGCTCAGGAACTCTGCGATGCATGTAGGACTCCACCCTGTCCAGGGTAACTTCTCCATCCTCGCCTTGAGCTTTGCCTGAGAGCGCCTCCTCCAGGGCGATGCTGAAAAACCCCCGCTTCCTGCCCGGCCACTCGTAGGACCTCTGCCCGATCTTGCATGAATAGATCTTGGCCGAAAGGCTTATCCCTCCAGCCCTGCCGGAAATTGACTCCGGCCTGATACCCCTGGCAAAGCTCTCGGTGAGCAGATTATCCCCTTCACCTCTGCCTGTTTCAGGATTGTTGCGGCAGGCGTCCATGACTATGAGAACCTTTGAGGCGGAAATCCTGGAGAGGTAATCGTTGAGATCCTCAACCGGAAGGCTCAGACGTTTCACCAGGTCGGGAATCTGGATGTTTGATTCCCAGGTCAGTAAAAAACTCTCGTCACCCCTTGATATTCCATGCCCTGAGAAGTAAAACAAAAAAGTATCGCCGGTTTTGGCTCTGGAGGCCACATATTGCAGTCTGGCGTAAATATTTCCCAGGTCCGGGCGGTTGGCAGGGTCGTCGCTGGTGAGAAGAAACACCTGATTTTCAGGGAAGCGGCTGTATTGCATTAAAGCCCGGGCCATGGCTTTTGCATCGGCGACCGCTCCAGCCAACGGGGTGATATTAGAGCTCTGGTACCGGTCTATTCCCACGATAACGGCCCAGCGGGATTCCTGGGCCTGCAAGAAAGCTCCGGGAAAAAAGAAGCTTAAAAATCCCAGGAGAAGAATCAAACTCTTGATCATGTACCTTAAAGACATTTTTACTCCCTGATGGGAATAATTTTAGGAGTAAGATTTTTGTACTTAGGCATGCATTCGCCGTAATTCGCATTTATGAAAGTGGGATCGCAAACAAGATATTTAGCATTTTTATAGTAAACGTAGTCTCCTTCTACATCGCCTGCAAACCTAACTGCCGTCGCCACATGGCCGGGATAGTCAAGACCTATTATATCGTGATCCGTTAAATTTTTTACAAGATAGGCGAACAGCGCGGACCGGTCCTCGCAGTCCGAGTAAGGGTAGAATAAGGTTTCCTCCGGAAACAGGACTTTTTCTCTCCCGAACTGTCCATTATCGGTTTTATACTCAAATGCAGTCTGGACGAAACGAAGCAGGATGTTTATTACATCGGCATCAGATTTATTTTGTATGATGGACCTCAAGCCGGCCAGGATTGGATTGCCGGTTTGAGAGGATACGGGAGCATTAAAATAAACATCGAGGTCTGTTTGCGGATAATTTTCATATAAATCGATAACATTCTTATTCAATTCAGTCGAAAGTGAATATTTCTTTCCGGAATACAGAAATTTATACTCTTTGCTGTATGTACTGATCTCAATATCGGGAGGGTTATAAACCTGCAAATCTACAAGTTTATTAGAAGCCGGGTAATTGCCCTGATATGTGTAAAGCGATTTTATTTGCTGTGACGTATTGGTGAAAGAAACAATGTAATATTTTTCTCCGTCGGTTACGTAATATGGAACGTTGTACAGCGTAGTTTTGCAAGGCAGCAGCAGAAAAACCCGGCCGTCGAAAATCCCAAGCCGGGCATTAAAGCCCGACCTAATAGAATT
>CAZSTM010000437.1:0-3972 GCA_964609635.1 uncultured Gemmatimonadales bacterium | reverse complement strand
GACGCGCCCCTCATAATACCCCGCAATACCCTGCCGATCAATGCCATTGCGCAACTCGTTAAATAACAAAGATTTATATCATTTTCCTCTTGCTTTCTCGCGGGATTTGTGGTAGAGTTATTATAGTTGTAACTTGCTGTTGGTAAGGAGTTTAACGAAAACATGCGATACGCTGTTGATCCTCGACAAATGGCCTTGTTCGAACCCGCCGTAGTGATGTTTTCGCCCATGACCATCAAGTACTTGTCTTCGGACTGGCCGGGGGTGTTTCGGCATCAGATGCTGCATCTGATGCCGGCGGATGCGCTGGGCAAGCATTTTGACGCGAAGCTGGGTTGCCCGACGAAAGAACTGTACGGCATGGCGGGTGCGATCTTCCTGAAGGAGTACTTCGATCTGACGATCCCGCAGACGGTGGAGCGCTATCTGACCGATGCCGCCTGGCAATATGCCCTGAACGTCAATCCGATGGAAGCGAGCTTGTCGCACGCGACGGTGGAGCGTTACCTGAAGCTGTTCGTGGAGAACGACCTGGCCAGCGAGGTTTTCCATCGGGTCACGTCGGCGTTGATCGAGGCCCTGGACCTGGACGTTTCGCGTCAACGACTGGATTCGACGCACATCTGTTCGGACATGGCCACGTTTGGCCGGACGAAGTTGATGGGGGTGACGATCAAGCGGTTCCTGGTTCAGATCAAGCGTCATCACCCGGAACTGTGGGCGTCGCTGGATCAGGGTTTCCTTGCCCGCTATGCCCCGTCCCAGGCGAAGCTGTTCGGCGACTTCACCGGTTCTCGGGCCTCATTGCGTCAAGCGGTCGCCGAAGACCTGCTCCTGTTGGTGGGACGTTTCGCGGACGACGAGAGGGTCTCCGGTCGCAGCAGCTACAAGGCGATGGTGCGGGTCCTGCATGAGCAATGCGACGTGGAGGAAGAGAAGGTTGAGTTGAAGAAGAAAACCGGCGGTGACGTGATGCAGAACCCGTCGGACCCGGATGCGACGTATGACGGCCACAAAGGCCCCGGCCATCAGGCTCAAATCGCCGAGACTTGCAGTCCCCAGAACGAGGTCCAGTTGATCACCGGTGTCGAGACGGAGCCGGCTCACGCATCGGACCAGAATGCCTGTGTACCGATGATCGACCAGTTGGAAGCCCATGATCGCAAGCCGGAGATTCTGTACGCGGACGGTCAATACGGCAGCGATGCCAATGTGGTCGAGGCCGCGGAACATGGCGTCGATCTGCAAAGCCCGGTGGCCGGTGCCCCGCAGCAGAATCCCGATGATCTGACGATCGATGACTTCGTGATAGGCGAGGAAACACAGACGGTCGAGCGCTGCCCCAACGGGCACGAACCGGCATCATCGGTCCACGATTCGGCGAAGGGGCGAACGCGAACCGTCATGGATGCCTCGCATTGCTCGGGGTGTCCCTGCCGAAACCAATGTCCGGTGAAGCAGGTCCGCGGGGAATACGTGATCGAGCATACCCCCGCCGAGCACCGGCTGGCCTCGCGCCGGGCCGAGCAGGCCACGGAGGCCTTCCGCGAGAACTATGCGATTCGCGGCGGCGGCGAATCGGTGAATGCCGGGCTCAAACGAAAAACGGGGATGGGCCGTCTTCGCATCCGCGGCTCACCTCGAGTTCGCATGGCGGTCTTGCTTCGGTGTGCGGGGTGGAACCTGTTCCGCGCGCTGGCAGCGATGAAAAAACGCGGAATCGCGGGTTTCGTGGCCTTTTTCGCCGGCCTAGCGTCCCTTTGGCTACTTGCGAGCCGGCTCAAACGCTGGATCGAAGCCTCCGATGGCTTCGGACCGCATCAGGCGGCACCAGGACGACAAACGCCCATGCTCGTCGCGGCTTGGAAGGCGATATTCTGAGGGGCGCGTCTAGACCTTAGACAAGCAAGCCCAAAAAGAATTTTTGGATTATTTTAAAAAAAGTACTCGAAATGCCTTTGTTTTTGCGTATAAAGAGATATAGACAAACCTTTACTCTTTTATGCAAGGAGGCATTTCGAGTGAGCACTATTAAACAACATAAACGGGCTGAACGCAAGCAGAAACTTCAGCAACGCCAGCGCAGGATTCTGGCTCGACTTCGGCATCGTCAGGGAGAACGAGAACTACCCATGCTGACCGCCAGTAACATCCATTATGAATTGGCTGACCGTATGGGGGGCTTGGGCGCCGGCGGCATGGGGGCCATACACCTTCTGGCCCGGCAGACGGGGCTGATCGAGGCTCTTGATAGGCGATTACACCTGCTGAAGATTCATCAGCCTTACCACGAATCGGATCACGTGCTGAACATCGCTTACAATTTCCTGAGCGGGGGCACCAATCTGGAAGACCTCGAACTCCGTCGGAACGACGAGGTTTATCTGGATGCCTTGGGAGCCGAACGCATTCCCGATCCAACGACGGCGGGTGATTTTTGCCGACGGTTCGATGAGCCGGATATCCAGATCCTGATGAACACCATCAATGAGGTTCGTCTGAAGGTATGGCGGCAACAGCCGAAGCAGTTCTTCGATGAGGCCATCATTGATGCGGATGGGACGTTGACTACGACTACCGGCCAATGCAAGGAAGGGATGGACATCTCCTATAAGGGGGAATGGGGTTATCATCCACTGATTATTTCATTGGCTAACACCAGTGAGCCTTTGTTTTTGATGAACCGTCCGGGTAACCGGCCATCGCATGAAGGAGCGGCCTGGTACTTTGACCGGGCGGGGACCTTATGTGAGCGAGCGGGGTTCAGGAAGATTCTCTACCGGGGGGACACGGATTTCACTCAAACGAAATATCTGGATCGCTGGGATGCGGCGGGTCGGCGATTCATCTTTGGGATCGACGCCAGAGCCAACCTCATTGAAAGGGCTGAAAATCTGCCGAAAACTGTATGGAAACGGCTTGACCGTCCGCCCAGGTACGAGGTCCGCACCCGGCCTCGTCAGCGTCCCGAGAATGTCAAGGAACAGATAGTCCGGGATCGTGAGTTTGAAAACATCCGTCTAAACTCGGAAGAGGTGGCCGAGTTTGAGTACTCGCCGACCTTCTGCCAGAAGACCTATCGTATTGTGGCGGTTCGCAAGAATCTGTCCGTCGAAAAGGGGGAACAACGCCTGTTCGATGATATCCGCTACTTCTTCTACATCACCAACGATTGGGATACCTCGGCCAACGAGATTGTCTTGCTGGCCAATGACCGGTGCAACCAGGAGAACTTGATCGATCAGTTGAAGAACGGCGTGCCGGCCTTGCATGCCCCGGTAGACAATCTTATGAGTAACTGGGCCTACATGGTGATGGCCTCGCTGGCCTGGACGTTGAAGGCCTGGTTCGCCTTGAGCCTGCCGGAGAAAGGCCGCTGGGCGATTAAACATTCTTCCGAGAAACGCTCGGTATTGAAGATGGAGTTCAAGACTTTTTTGAATGCCTTTATGCGTGTGCCCTGTCAAATTATTCGGGCTTCTCGGCGAATCATTTATCGCTTGCTGGCCTGGAATCCCTGGCAGCACGTATTCCTGCGAGGGGTGGACGCGTTGCGTTGTCCGCTGCGATGCTGACGGATTATACTTGATGTCGGAGTACGGATGCTCCGATTGGCCTGCGGCTCTTAACCAAAGGAAAGTGAGGCCGGCGATGGATCAAAAACAATTAAGCAGAATAGGCCGAACCGAAACGTGGATCGGCGGGAAGGATCTGCGTCTCAGTCGATGCTCCGCCCCGAGTCGCAAAAACGCAATCAGAGTTCGCTTGTTTTGGGCCTAGTATATCATCATCCAAACAGAGATTTAGTAGGGAACGCACGTCCGTATCAGCAATGGTGGTATCCTTACTATTAATACTTTTATTTAATATCTCTGTAAATTCCAGTAATTTACTGCGATATCCCTCCAGACAATTACATTTATTTATAAGATCATCAACAACTATTGGAAGTGATTTATTTCGTATAAAAAA
>CAZSTM010000436.1:2396-4002 GCA_964609635.1 uncultured Gemmatimonadales bacterium | reverse complement strand
CGCAGGAAACCGGTTTCGTGGGCCGGGAAAAAGACCGGCATGATTGAAAGCAAATCTACAATAGCATAGAAACTGAAAATATGGATCAGCTTGTGACGGGAGATCCAGAAGCGCAGGAGATACTCCACGATAAAAACGCTGACTATGCCGATTTCAATACCCTGCAGTACTGCACTTGATTCATCGGCATCATGATAGGTCTTGATCACGTAGAGCGCGCAGGCGGCGAGGTTGATTATCAACATGAAAAACTCTATGAACTTTCCCGTGCCGGTAGAGCAATCGTCGAGGTAGAAAGCCACTTTTTCCTTGAAAGTTTTCATAGGCTCATTCCCTGGCGGGATCATTCACGGTCTCGATCCTGCCGAAGATTACGCAGAACGAGTCGTAGACGATATCATTGAAGGTTCTTCCCGAGAAAACAAGGTGGAAAGTCTTGCCGTCCCCACCGATCCATTTGGCCGGGATTCGGTAGCCGTGGGTCTGACCCAGCCCCCAGTTGTCGGTATAGAAGGCGGTAGTCCAAGGGCCCCAGGGCTCGGGCGCATCGAAAATCCCCCAACCGCCCTCGGCGTTGAAAGCCAGCGCCATCAGGTAGCGCCCGATCCCCGGATTGTAAACCACGTCCAGCCGCCTGCAGCGCCCATTATAGTTTAATACCCCCGTGCGTTCGCGGATATCCCGGGTCCATCGGGGAGTACCCTGCGGGTCGAAACCCTGGAAAAACTCGTAAGCCTCGCGCAGGCGAATGTTGTCGGCGTGCACGCGGGCCAGCGCCACCCTGTTATAGCTTTCGTAAGCGCTGGGACCATCCTGGGAGTAAGTGTAGACATATTCATCCCGGGCCAGAGAGTAATCCTGTCCACAGTTCAGGAAAGCAGGGCAGCCGAAATTTTCCGCAGGAGTGAATTTGAACCCCCGCTCCCAGGTCACGGCGTGGTCCACCGACCAGGTCAGCTGCGAGTTGCCTGCATTGCGCAGCCACATGTAGAGCGTACCATCCAGGGAGAGCATCCCGCTGGCTTTTTCACCCCGGGGGCCGTCGCCGATGGTTTCGCCGCTGGCGGAGCGGATGTTCTCGGCGCGGAAGTCCGTGCCGGGGCCGATAATCCTGGCAAAGCCGTTGCTGAGCTTGATCCCGGTTTTCGGCTCGAACCCCCAGCCGTCTCCATAGGCCGTGTACTGATGGCCGTCACCGGCCCAGGTGATCGGCCAGTTGTCGCTGCCCTCGGCCCGGCGGACGATAGTTTCCGGAGGATCGAACACCACCAGGCGGATAACCGGGCTTTCAGGTGCCGGAGGATGATACACGGCTTCCATAATGGGGTTGAAGAGGTATTTTTCCACTCCGCCCCAGAACATCCGGTTCTCGGGATCATCCCAGAGCAGGGAGCCGTTTCGTACCACGATCAGATCGAGGCTCGGCACCACCAGCAGGATCTGGTTGCCGGCGCCCGCTCCGGCAAAGGCATCGCGCGGCACCTCAGGCCAGACTCCATCGAAATTGGTGTACCAGCAAAGGCCCGAGGCCGGTTTGGGATCGCCGTCCGAGCGGTCCGGCACCGGGGTGCCGGCATAGGCGGTAACCCGGTCGACCCAGGTAGAA
>CAZSTM010000436.1:0-2386 GCA_964609635.1 uncultured Gemmatimonadales bacterium | reverse complement strand
CGTCCGTCCCACTCGCCCTTGCGCAGCATCAGCCGCCCCACCCGGGCCACGGCGCGTGCCGTGTAGCCGCCCCCGCCCCAGTTGGCGTAAAGCTTGAGTCCATTCACCTCGTAAGCCGTAGTACCGTAGCCCATGGACCAGGCATTTTCGGGTACCCCGATAGGGTCCATCACTCGTTGTTTCAACAGGCTGAAAATGTCGGTTTCGGCCGCGCCCTCCAGGCTTGCGGTAACCGCATAGGCCAGAGCCGCCATGCCCGGATTGCTGTAGTCGTATCTCTCGCCGGGCGTAAAAAGTACCGGAGCCTCATTGACCGCCATGGTAAAAGGGTCGGGTTCCCTTTTCCAGAAAGCCAGCTTCCAGCCTGTCTGCTCAAAGTGGGTCTTGCCGGGTGTCTCCGCATCCTCGATACCGGAGGAGTGGGTGGCCAGGTGGCGGATGGTGATCTGTTTCTTGAGCGGTACATCTCTCCAGGCCGAGATGTATTGGCAGGCCCGGTCATCCACCCCGAGACGGCCGTCATTGAGCGCCAACACCAGTGACATCCCACCCACCAGCGCCTTGGCCAGCGAGGCGGTATAGTGCCCCTCCTGCGGCCCGTGATCTTGGGCGTACCATTCGCAGGCTATGCGGTCGTGACGGATTACCAGCACGGCCTTTGTTCCGTGCGCGGCCAGGTTTTCGACCATCGCTGCCAGTTTGGTGCTGTCCAGGCCCAGGCTTTCCGGTGAGGCGGCCCTCCAGCTGAAATTATCCGCCACGCCCGGCCCGGCCGCCGCCAGAACAGCCAAAAATGCCCAAAAAAGAAGAATCCTTACCAGATCGAACCTTGTCATCGGTCACTCTATAGGTTTAAGACTTAAAAACCGATGGAGATTATCAAGGCAATATCATGGAGTCCGCTTGCGGACCAGGTAAAGATAGCGCCTGCGAAGGTTAAATTCAACCGTGACAAAATATTTTTTGGAGTTTGAGAGTATTTTTCTATTGACTCCAGGCGGAATCCCGACAAAGCAGGGAGAGAAGAGAGTTGAGCGCGGACCTCAGGCAAAGTTCAAGCTTGAAAAGATGATGCCTTCAGGGTAATATATATTAAAGAAAATCCGCGGAATGCCGGCTCCGGTTAAGTCATTATCAATAATCTTCGAGGGAGCGTGAAAAATGAAAAAATCATTCTTGTTCCGAATATTTGTGTTGACGGCGGCTGCATTTATCGCGGGCTGCGGGGACGGTGCGGTCGTGCCGAATAAGACCGGGCAGGATAATACTGTTGAATTGCACCGGGACGACGGCAGGAAAAAGATCATCATCGATACGGATATCGGCGAGGATATCGACGACATCCTGGTAGCTGCGTTCGCACTGAACTCTCCGGAGTTCGAGGTGATGGCGATCACCACAGTGGACGGCAACGTGCAGGCGAGATCGCGTATTTCCAGGGCCTTGACCCGGGTTTACGGCCGCCCCGAGGTTCCGGTGGCCGCGGGCTATGTCTGGGAAATGCCCATCGAGGATTCGCCTTTCACCAGGGAAGAGGTCGGCATAACCCAGGGAGAGCTCGCCCCGACCGAGGAGGGCCTGCCTCCAGCAAGTCCGCTTAAAGCGGATGCGCTGATCGCCAGGCTGGCCGAACAGCATCCGGGAGAAATCTATCTGCTCGTGCTCGGCTCATACGCAAATGTCGGGCACCTGTTGGTCAAATATCCTGAAGCGGCAGGCAAGCTCAAAGCTATTGTCACCAGCGGAGTTTTCATGGATCCCGGCCCCTTCACCCCCGGCGAGAAAATACCCGACTGGAACTTCCGCTATGATCCACTGGCCGGGGCAGTTATCATGCGCTCGAAAGTTCCCTGGGTGATTACTCCCTCGGCGACAACACGCTATGTCGGGGGGCTTCCCAAGGAGGAAACCGATCGCCTGATCAAAGAGGGCCTGGCCGCCTACACCACAAATCATGCCTCCGGGATACCCTGGGAGGATGTGGACCGCATGCGTGCGGCCGGTCTGCCCACCACCGACCTACTGGTCCGGGCGATCGACCTCTGGAAAAAGAACAAGCCGGATGCCGGCGACTACCCGCACATAGCAGATCTCAGCGCCTTTGCCTACGTTCTCGGCGGCTGGGCCACTACTTTCAGGGGCAATGTCTTTATCACCGTGCCGCCTCATGGAGTGCTTCCGGGGGTTCGGGTGGAGGAGGACCCCGAGGGCCGTGCGCTGATTACCAACGAAATCCCCCAGGAGCTCGGCCTGAAGTTGTACAGTAAGGTCATGGAGTGCATTCTGTCGCCACCCTTGGCGTATGGAAAAGAATAGGTCAGGCTGCTGGAAAGGCGGGGGGGGGGCGGCGCACACGAAGACATGCGCGGCGCACAACATCCGCGCC
>CAZSTM010000435.1:0-4008 GCA_964609635.1 uncultured Gemmatimonadales bacterium | reverse complement strand
ATCTCTACGAGTGCTTTACCAAACCGGAAGAGTCGTTTTTCCGTCTGCCGGCGCTGGTTGAATCCGAGCCGGGATTTCCCGGCGCTCTATATCCAAAGGGTCTCTGCCCGGTGGCCGAACGGATGCTCGAAGAGATCATTATCATCTCTATAAGCGAATTCTACACCGCAGAACAAGCCGATCAGATCGCCGCCGGCCTGAAAAAGGTTTTCAGCCACTACGCAGGCGGTTAGCCGACATTAAAAAAGCGGCTCTTCGAGCCTGTCGGGCTGACATTGAGCTGAACTCTTTTGGCACAGCGCGGACACCACCCCACATAGGCCGTGCCCTTCTTGTTGAGGCTGATCCGGCTGTAAACCTTGCAGCACTCCCAGAACACGCCGATATAAGGCCTTCCCGTTCTTGCCGGGAGGAGTCGTTCCGGTTTTTTCCCTTTACTCATCAGGTGGGCAGCCCGGCTCGTAGTAGCATTAACCTCAGGCGATGAAAAACGAACTCTTCGCTTACAATCCCTTAAAATCAATCCGCTTAAACGGCGCCTGGTTTCCGGCAATTGCTGCAATAGGGTATTGAAAAAAGCCTTCCTGTGTTTTTTCAACACGCTTCCAGGCTTTCGCCGACAGGTGGTATTTTACGCCGGTTTCTTTATTGCAATTACCGGACCAATAGCCGAATTACGCCGGCCGGAGCGGCCTTGAGAATGAATCCAACGACCCGGCCGGGCTTTAAAAGCGGTAAATTACGGGATATTCCTCCCGGCTCTTCTGTCCGTCAAAGGCGGTTTGGTTAATCGCGGCGCCTGAGCTAAAAAACCGGTCAATACCGTTACCATAGGCAATCTTTTCCACCGCCGGCAGCACTTTCGGCCTTCCGCCCGGTTGAAGTGCAAGGTTTGAAAAAACAGGGACAAAGCTACAAAATGGCAAGGGGAATTACCTACAGGGGGAGGCAAATAGTGAACTGAAGATATATTCGGGGACTAATCCTGGTCAAAAAACTCACGGCCCCGCCCTACCGAACGAGGTCAAGCTTTTTGGGGTCTGTCTTATCTTAATAGGCAGTTATGCGTTCGGAGCTTTTTCTGGCTTCCTCGAGCTGGTAAATGATTTCCTGATTGCGCAGAAACAGGGAATAATAACCGTTAGGCTTCGAGACCAGTTCTATCAGGCTATCTTCCCTGTCCCACTTGACATGCAAGATAACCTTGCCCAGCTCGTCCACAGAAGGAGTAATCTCGTAGGGCTTGCCGAAATGGCGCATCATATCGAACAGAAAGGTATTAAAGACCGTTTCCTGGTAATATGAAGAGTAGTAGATCTCGACATGGAAGAGGCGGTTTTTATAGAAACGGTACTCCACCTTGAGGCGTTTCTCATCCGGCATAAGCACCACCAGGTTGGCAAAGTCGGAATCCGGAGGAGAGTATCGTTCCACTTCGCTAATGCCTTCCATTCTCAGCCCCACGAGGACCGTGTCCACACTCATCTCCCACTTGGCCCAATTATATCCCTCTATTTTCGGGTTGACCGGAATGGTTTCTTCCATTTCACTGGAATATAACATTACATCGTCTACTCCCGATCTTCTAACCTGCGGAGAACCAGGTACTCCCCGCCCGGTGGTGATTGTGCCCGCCTCAGAGCCGGGAACTTGTCCCTGTGCCGCCGCTTCGGCCGAAGGTTCTGCTCCGCCTTTAAAAAGGACGGCGAACACCAGTAAAAACAGCAGGAAGCTTCCCATCATTCCGCCGACCGCGATAATTATCAATTTCACCTTATCGTCCATAAAATCCGTATCTTCGAAAGTTTTAAGTGAAATTAGGCTCGATCCATCTGGGTGAAATACTAGAAAGCCGGGCCTTAAGCCTGACTTAAGCGGATATCAACCGGGAAATCATCCCGGCAACGTAAGCAAATATCTGCCCGGCGCCAGGAGAGCTTTCAACCTTTTTCTAACTCACAACGGTTGACCGCTTTATGAGACGGATTTCTAAAAATATTATCGACCCGGCGCCACTCCCACTTGAATTTAAGCCATTGCTGAATTCAGAACAAGCCCATGAATTTTTTTCGCTTCGGTTCACCGAGCAGTCTGGTTATTAGTTGAGGCTCGAAATTCATCTCTTTCATCTTTTCGCGGATGACCTCGGTATCATGGCCCTGTGCCTGCATCTTGGCGACAACCTGTTTCGCCTTGGGCTCCTGCTTGGCGATTATTATTTTGACAATATCCTGCCGCATGGAAGCGGCTCGATCCATCAGTGAGTTCACCCGGTTGGTCTGCGCATCGATCTGGGCTTTGCGAGATATGCTCAGATTACCTGCTTCTTTCTCCTTGCGGATCAGTTCCGACTGTTTGGCCCGGAATTTCATCCCGGACTGCATGAGAGTGTTCAGGCTTTGGAGGGCTTTTTTGATGTCTTTGGCGCGAAGGTAAACATCCGCGATCAGCAGCATCAAGTCGCTTGCCGAAACAATATCCGAGTATCGTGGATGGCCCTGGTAAGCCTGCTCGAAATACGAAGCTGCGGTATTGAGACAATCCGCCTCGTTGCGCGGCACGGTGGTCCAAAGTCTGGAAATCTTATCCAGAAACACATTCGTCCGGGCCTGCGCTCCGTCCGTATCCTCCTTGCCCTCTTGCTCGCGGAAAATCCAACCGATACGCAGATAGTAGCTGGCAAGTTTGGAAACGTCGCGAGAATCCTCCGGCACCAGCTGCTGGATGAAAACCGCCAGCAGGTGTATCTTCATCGCCATGCAGAAATCCATGTTGTCATAATCTATATCCCCACCCACTAACTGTACCATCTGTTTCTGCGCAGGATTCATCTTCTGGAAACACCTTTTCAGCACCGTGAAATTGCTTTCCGAATCCTGGCCTGGTTTCAAAAAATCTTTCTGGGTCGCCGTGTACTTGCAGCTCGGGCAATGCCAGAAGTGGTAATAGGGCGGATGACATTCCTCGAACGAATTGTCCAGCCATTTGTATTCAGACACGTGGTGGTCACTTTCAGTCCCCTTCTCCATAAAGAGCTTGGGAAGGAAAAACCGGTTTTCCGCCTCCGAATTACACATCGGACAGAGTACTTTTTTCTTGACAAATGGAGATTTATTATCAGTCAATTCGAGAGCCTCCGTTTTAAGGATGAAATATAATCTCGGTTTACCATCGATTTAATCAAACCGGCCCTACCGACTAGCGGATTCCTGTCAGCGCTCACAAACAGGCGCAACTGCTAATCAGCTAACCCGAAGTATTCATGAAAAATAACTTAAGTTTTTGTTTTCCCTAGGCTTTGAAATCACAGATGACACGGATTTGGCACGGATGGCACTGTTCCCTTCCAACCGACCACAGTCTTTGGGTTGGGTGCGGGATTATCCGTGAAATCAAATTTTTTATTCGTGTAATCTGCGATTCTAAACTAGGAAGTGCCTGTAATGCCTGAGTGTAAGACACTCTTTTTAGAGATAATCGCCTTGTTTATGAATAATCCGGGCTAAAAGAGTCATGAAAAAAGACAACGGCTCCTGCGCGGTGATATAAAATCCCTTTGAGACTACTTTACAACAAAAAAGCCTAAAAAACAAGTTTTGCTGTAACTCAAATGTGTTTTGATCTTTTTTCGGGATAAACCACACCTGTGGAAATGGATTTTCGCAGGATAAAGAAAGCTTATTTGAGCAGAATCATTTTTCGCGTAAAGACTCGTTCGTTCACCTGCAGACGGTAGAAGTAGATGCCACTGGACATGGGTTTTCCGTAACGGTCGATTCCGCTCCAGGTTACGCTGTGATAACCCGGGCTCAGGCTGCCGTCCAGCAAGGTGGAAACGGTTTGCCCACGCAGGTTGTAGATAGTCAGGCGAACCTGGTGAACTCCGCCCCGGGCGGTGGCGTCCGGAAGGGCGAAATGGATAGTCGTTGACGGATTGAACGGATTGGGAACGTTCTGGGCCAGTGCAAAACTCTTCGGAAGAGCAGTCTTTCGTGCAGGTTGCAGGTT
>CAZSTM010000434.1:0-4009 GCA_964609635.1 uncultured Gemmatimonadales bacterium | reverse complement strand
TGATGGGTCATCGGGATGCGCTGTCCCAGGTTTTTTTCAACCTGATAATCAATTCGGCCCAGGTCCGGGGAGCCGACGATGAGCGAGTGGAGAGAATAAAAGTGGAGCCCTTCCGGGAAGTGCTGAAAAGCCGCACTTTGGAAGGAGTCGATGCCGGAAACTACCATGTCATATGTCTGGGAGATGACGGACCGGGGATAGACCCGGAGTTGCGCGAGAAGGTTTTCGAGCCTTTTTTTTCCGAGCGAAAATCCGGTTTCGGCCTCGGCCTGGCCGTGGTGCACCGCATAATACACGCTCTGGGCGGTTTCATCTATGTCGATAAATGCCCATGGCCCGGCGAGGGGGCGGCTTTTTTCATCGCTCTGCCGCGCTCGGACCGATCCCCGACAGCGGAGGTTGAATCGGAAACCACCGGAGAGGACCGAACCCCCGGAAGGCTTTCTCGAACCTGAAAGAAGGCGATTAAGTGAATCTCATCCTGATAGTCGATGATGAACAGTCCCTGCTGACAACCCTCGAGCTTTTGTTCTCCAGCAAGGGCTATGAGGTAGAGACCGCCTTGGGGGGGCGTGAGGGGCTGGCCAGATTGTCCGAGGGGAAACCGCCCGATCTTTTAATCAGCGATGTCAAAATGCCGGAAGTCGACGGTATCCAGATTCTGAGGGCCGCTAAGAAGCACGACCCCTACCTGCCGGTGGTGCTGATGACCGCCCACGCGGATCTCCAGGTGGCCATAGAAGCCTGCAACGAGGGGGCGTACTATTTTCTGGAAAAACCGTTCGAAAACAAACATCTGCTGGAAATCTGCCAGGAGGCGCTGGAGTTCGGCAAAGCGGACCGGCGGTATTCGGCCCGCAAACGCGAACTGAGCTCGGCCCGTCACCCGGAGATGCCGGTGGGCCGGGCTGAGTGTTTCAAAGCGGCCATGGACCTGGCCTCCAAAGCTGCAGAGACCGACAGCACGGTACTGATAAAGGGCAAAAACGGCACAGGCAAAGAGCTGGTGGCCCGGTTCATCTACCGCTCGAGCCGCAGGTGCAACCGCCCCTTTATAACTGTCAACTGCGGGGCGCTGCAGGACACATTGCTGGAAAGCGAACTTTTCGGCCATGTCAAAGGCTCGTTCACCGGGGCTATCTCCAACAAGGACGGTCTTTTTAAAGTCGCCAGCGGGGGCACGATTTTCCTGGACGAGGTGGGCGATACCTCGCTGGCCCTGCAGGTGAAACTGCTCAGGGTCCTGCAAGAAAAAGAAATAACCCCGGTGGGTTCCACCGAACCGGTCTCGGTGGATGTGCGTATCATTGCAGCCACCAACAGGGAGCTCGAGGAAGATGTCGGCACCGGCAGGTTTCGCGAGGACCTGTTCTACCGGCTCAATGTCGTCCCCATAGTGGTGCCCCCCTTGCGTGAAAGAGTCGATGACATTCCGCTTCTGATCGACCATTTCCTCGAACGCAACGGATTCAAGGGCGGCCACCTGAAGCTTTTCAGCCAGGAAGCCCTCGCCCTGCTCGAATCCTACCACTGGCCCGGTAATATCCGCGAGCTGGAAAATGTAATCGAACGCCTGAGCGTTCTCGGGCATTCTTCCAGGATCTATGAAAAGAACCTGCCCGAGGAGATTCGCCAACCCCAGGTGCCTTCCCTGGTCAGCGAGGAACCCAAGGCCACCCCCACTCTCGAAGCTGTGGAGAAAGCCTACATCCACTGGGTTATGGAGCAGGTGGGAGGCAGTAAGACCCGGGCCGCCAAGATCCTGGGAATAGACCCCTCAACCCTCTATCGCAAGCTGCCCCGCTAAAACCTGGATGCCGGGGATTTTCCTTTTCTTTTTTCGAAAATTATTTATATTAAAAATTCCGTTAATTTTATCCTGTAACCTGATATTCGACTCTGATGGAGGCTTTACTAATGGAAGTTGTCGTTAAACAAACACACCAAGAGGTCGGCAAGCTTGCAGCCGATATAATCGCTGAGATTGTACGCCGCAAGCCTCGGGCCGTGCTGGGGCTTGCTACCGGAAGCACTCCCCTGGGTACTTACAAGGAGCTTATACGTATGCACCGGGAGAAAGGCCTGGATTTTTCACAAGTAGTCACCTTCAATCTTGATGAATATATCAGCCTGCCCAAGGACAATGACCAGAGTTACCATTATTTCATGTGGGAGAACTTATTCAAGCATATAAATATCCTAGAGGCCAATGTGCACATCCCGCAAGGTATGGCAAAGGATATCCAGCAGCATTGTGTCGAGTACGAGGAAGAGATTTTCGATCACGGCGGGATTGATATTCAACTGCTGGGAATTGGCTCCAACGGCCATATAGCTTTCAACGAGCCGGGGAGTTCGCTGGGCTCCCGCACGCGAATCAAGACCCTGGACGAGAAAACCCGCATGGATAACGCCCGGTTTTTCTCCAGCCTAGATGAGGTGCCGCGTTATTGTATCACCATGGGTATCGGCACCATCCTGGAGGCGGAAAGACTGCTTCTTCTGGCCACGGGTAAAAACAAAGCCGATGCCGTTCAGAAAGCGATCGAGGGGCCGATAACCGCCACTGTGCCTGCCAGCGCGATTCAGCTGCACCCCAATGTTACCGTAATCGCGGACAAGGATTCAGCCGGCAAGCTCAGCCGGCACTATCCCGACGGCCCTGCGATCCTGGATCTCTGATTTGGTTTTCTGAGGAACTAAAAAGCGTATTGAAAAAACAATCTATTAAAAAGGGGACACGGGCAGCCGTGTCCCCTTTTTGTTAATCCTTGGCCGCCGCCTCAAGCCAGCAGCTTGTCGATATAACGCTCCGGGTCGAAATCTTCCAGATCGCCCAGTTTTTCTCCTACGCCCACCAGCTTGATCGGCAGTTTGAGCTGCTCGGTGATCGCCACTGCGCAGCCCGCTTTGGAGGTACCGTCGAACTTGGCCAGTACCAGCCCGGTCACTCCCAGCCTGTCGTGGAAAATGCGAGCCTGATTGATCGAGTTCTGTCCGATGGTGGAGTCCAGAACCAACAGCACCTCGTGTGGGGCGCCGGGGAGCGGCTTGCCGATAACCCGTCGCATCTTTACCAGCTCCTCCATCAGTCCCTCCTGTGTATGCAGCCTGCCTGCCGAATCGCAAATCAGCACATCAGCCCCACGGCTTACCGCCGCGCTTACCGCGTCATATGCCACGGCGGCCGGATCGGCTCCGGCTTTCTGCTTGATCAGCTCGCAGCCCAGTCTTTCCGCCCAGCCCTCGAGCTGCTCGATTGCCCCGGCCCGGAAGGTGTCGCCGGCAGCCAGAATTACGCGCTTGCTGCGGTTCTGGAAGCGATGGGCCAGCTTGGCGATCGAGGTTGTCTTGCCGCAGCCGTTGACTCCCACCATCAGAATCACGGTAGGCCCCTCGAGCGCAAGGTTGAGACCGGTCTGCGCCGCGGTCGGCTCGAACACTCTGAGGATTTCCCTCCGGAAAAGATCGCGACAGTCCTGTTCGCTCTTTAAATTACCCTTTTCCCCTTCAGTGGTCAGGGTTTCCATAATACGCAATGTCGGACCGACACCGAAATCCGACTCCAACAGCAGCTCTTCCACAGAAGAAATACTCGTGGTATCCAGCCCCCGCACCATCACACCTACATCTTTCAGGGCGACATCTTTTATTTTACTCCAGAGCGATTTACGGGACCGCTCCTGCTTTATGTCCTTATCACTGAAAAAGCTGCTCATAATACCTGCCTTCGGTACCAAGCTTGTGAATTGAATAGCGAGCGAATAGTAATAATCAAAAAAACCTTAACCATCGAAGAGTCCCGGCTCAGACTTAAAACCAGTAATCTAAACCTTGGCCATGCGCTTGTCAATTCACAAACCCGACCTCAGGCGGTCTTTTGGGTCAGGAATAGAAGGTCAGCAAAGACCTTGAAATAAAATTTTTTCGGTTGCAAATTGAAGACAACTAACTGCAAGGCGGTAAACCATACCGGTTGAAAGCAGGGGAAAATTGATTCGCGACGCCG
>CAZSTM010000433.1:0-4023 GCA_964609635.1 uncultured Gemmatimonadales bacterium | reverse complement strand
GCAGGTAGTCCAGTCCACTCATCAGGTCCCGGTAGCAAAAGCCCCCCCAGTCACCGGTGATCCGGTCGGTGAACTCCTGGCCGTAGCCGGTGCTGCCGCGCGGGTTGACCAGCACGGTCACATAACCCCAGGAGGCGAACATTTGCGCGTTCCAGCGGTAGTGAAACTCATCGGTCCAGGCTCCCTGCGGGCCGCCGTGGATCAGGTAGATCAGGGGATATTTCTTTGCCGGGTCGAAACCGGGAGGGCGGATCAGGTAGCCGTGCACCTGCGCCCCATCCTCGGCCTCGAAGTAGAAACTCTCCGCCTCATGCATCTCGATGGCGGACAGCAGTGAGGCGTTGAGTCTGGTCAGCTCACGCAACGGCCCATTACCGTTGACGCTCAAGGCCACCAGTTCGGCGGGCCGGGTGAAAGATTCCCGCAGGGCCACCATTGTCTTGCCGTCCGGGGTGATCCCCAGCCCTGAAAAAGTGCACTTATCGGTCAGGCGCTGCACCGGGATTTCGCCGCGGAATCCGGCGGCCACCCGGAAGATCGAGACTTTGCCCTCGTCCTCGGCGGTGAAGTAGATATACTTTCCATTGGGCGCCCAGACCACTTCGGAAACACTCCGGTCGAGCTTTTCGGTCAGGTTGCGGGCCTCACCGGTTTCCAGGTCCCTGAGCCAGAGGCAGTAGCGGTCCGATTCGAAGCGGGCGCGTTCCATGGCCCGGTAGGCCATAAGATTCCCTCTGGGCGCCAGGGCGATCAGGTTGTCATTGGCCGGATTGCCGGTAATCTGGAGCAAGCTGTCGCCGCTGAGGGTCACTCTCCAGATGTCGTTGTTGGTGCTGATAGTTACCACAGGGTCCCGGTTGGCTGTGTAGTAGAGGTAACGGCTGTCGCGGGAAGCGGCATAATCCCGTGAGCTGCCCAGGCTGATCGGCGGGGCATCCACCTTGCCGGGGGTCACATCCGGCGGCGGGTCCTCGCCGCCTATCCGGGCAACGAACACGTGTTTGTATTCGCCGTTTCGCCAGTGGTCCCAGTGACGGTAAAGCAGCTCATCGATAATCCGGGCCCGCGGGGCCTTACCCGGTCCCCGGTAGCCGACCACCGAAGCGCTGTCCACCAGCACATCGGCGTGGTAGAGCAGATACCTGCCGTCGGGTGAGAGCCGCCCGCCGCTTGTCCCCCCGGGCTGACAGGTGAGTTGAACCGCTTCCCCGCCTCCGGATAGAGGCAGCAGGTAAAACTGGCGGCTTCCGGAACGGCTCGAGGCAAAGACCAGTGAGTTGCCATCCGGGGTGAACATCGGCCGGGAATTGGAAGTTTTAGTGGTGGTCAAGATTCGCGGCTCGCCTCCGGTCAGAGGCACCAGGCAGATATCGGACCAGGAATCGAAAGTTTCCGCATCGTGGGTTGTCCGGACGAAGGCGACCCACTTGCCGTCCGGGGAGACCGCGGGCTCGCTGAGCCGGTGGGCGCGGAGCAAGTCATCGAATTCCAGGGGTCTTCCCCGGGGGAAAACCTGGCCGGCCGTCAAGGTCACTGCCAGCAGGATAAACGTTATGAGTCTTGGTTTAGCCATGGAATTATACTCCTTCACAAGCAGCAGGTTAAAGCGCCTGAGCCTGCCTGACCGGTTAATCAGCGCACGGCACCTTCGTTTTTTTCAAAACGGTCGTATTCATCTGCCAAGCCTTTGATAGCCGCCGGAGCGTGGTAACGGAGTCCTGCGGCATAAGCCAGAACGCCTGCGAATAAAAACAGGGCGGCCACCCGGTACATGATGAAATAATCCCAGCGCTCGGCTATTTGGCCGAAAAGCGGACTGACCAGCATGTTGCTCAGGTCGAAACCGAACATGTAAAGTGCCATGGAAATGCCGCGGTTGCGGGGCGCAGCACTATCATAAGTAAGCGTACTGAGAGTTGGAAAGATATAGCAGTGCCCCGTGCCTGTCAATATTCCAACCGCGATCAGGTCCAGGCGTGTAGAGCAAAACGAGGCATAGAAAAGACCTGCGCCCATCATCAGTAGCGCGGCGATTACCCCGATTCTGCGGTCAATGATATCGATGATCCTGCCCGTGCACAAACGAAGAAGGATTATAGTTACCGAATACGAGACAAAGAAGTTGCTGGCCGCACCCACCTCATGGATCTGGGTGAAATCGGCGACAAAGCTGAACATCGCCGTGTAACCGGCGCCGAAAGCCAGGGAAGGCAGCATGAGGAAGATCATCGCCGGTTTTCGCATCACCCTGTGCCACGGGTCCGAAACCCGGTGCTTACCGGGGTGCAAGCCATCCCTGCTCATGCGCAGACTTACCGCCAGGGCTGCGGCCGAAAGAACTCCCGCCAGAGCAAAAAGGACCTTGTAACGGTTGAGAGGCTCGATGGGCAGGTTTTCGAGCATCCACTCGCAGATGTACGGGCTGATTGCCTGCGCCACAAAACCCCCGGCACCGTAGATGGCGATTGCCTCCGCCCGCCTCCTGGATGGAGCTCTCTCTGCCACATAGGTTACCAGGGAGGTGAAATAAACCACCATCGCCACTCCCAGCAGGCCGCGGGCAAACAACAGGTAGGCCCCGGCTCCGGAGGCCAGTACGGGCAGGGCGGTGGCCACGGTAAAAAGCACCAGTCCCAGGATCACCAGGGGTCTGGTGCCGTAGCGGTCGATCCAGTTCCCGGTGGGCAGGCGCAGCAGAATGGCGGTGACCGCAGGCGCTCCCATGATCAGCCCGATAATGAACTCCTCTCCGCCGGTCAGGCGGATAAAGCGCGGCAGAAAATAATAAATGCCGAACGAGCCCATGATCAGGAAATGAATCGCCAGCACCCGCAGGTATTCCGAGGTAAACAGGGGCTCCCTTTGCGGGCGGGCGGTGAGTTTTCTCTCAGGTAACATTTTCAGGCTTGATTAGTGTTTACCAGCTTGCGGTGCGAAGAAATAAACCTTGAACCGTAGGCTTCAAAGGCAGGCGGTGAGGGGGTTTCCACACGCAACCGTCATGGCTGTAAAAGCAGTAAAATACCACTTTTCAGTAGAATTTACAAGGAAGACCTGCAGGGCGCGAAAAAAAGTAAAATTATAATTTTATGTCTTGACAAAGTGGACAAAATAGTATATATTAGTTTGAGATTGATTATGTTTATTAATTTGAAATAGCTATACCAGGAACTCAAACAGAAAAATAAGGAGGTGAGACATGGATCAAAATGTAAGATCCCCCGAGTTGATTTGATATTCGGATTGATTTAGTATTTTTCTAGCAACAGGGGCGAGATTGTCCTCAACGGAAGTCTATTTTTAATTATTCCCTTTGAAGGAGGAAAAAATGTCTTTATTTAGAGCGACTTTGAGAATGAGTCTGGTTGTAGCTTCCGTGCTGTTTACTCTCTCCAGTTTTGCAGCCGCACAGAGTTGTTGTTCGGCTTCCAAGTCCAAGGTCAAGGCCTCCGGTACCGCGGCCTGCTGTCCATCGAGCCTTGGTGTCCAGGCCTCCTCGGCCGAAACAGAAGCCGACATCGATTCCAAGGCGCTGAAAAAGATCTATACCGCCGCAGCCAGCGGCGATTTCTCGCAGGTGGAGGCTTGTCCGGTTACTCGCAAGGCCTTGCTGAGACTTTCCCAGGGCCATGAGCACACCTATAACATGGTCCGGGCCGCTGAACAGAAAAGTGATTATTCGAATGTGGCCGCCTGCAAAGTAACTCGCGGCGAGATCAGCGATGCCGTGGTCAGCTATGCCCTGAGCCGTCAGGATGTTTGCGGCGATGCTCTGCAGACTATCCAGCAGGCTGCCCTCAGCGGTGATTTCTCGAAAGTAGCCGCCTCTGAGCACACCCAGGCCCTGTTGAAAAAGGTCGTCCTGGCCACTCCTGATTTCCACCAGGAGTGCAAGGACAAGGTCATGGAAGTTGTCGAGGGAGTTGCCGATTTCTCTTTGGTGGCTGCCTGCGAAATGACCCGGGCGGAGATCGACAGGGCTGTCAAAGCGTACAGGAACATTGCGGTTAGTGCCTCTCTGGC
>CAZSTM010000432.1:0-4023 GCA_964609635.1 uncultured Gemmatimonadales bacterium | reverse complement strand
ATGAATAGATTGGTTAAAAATTCTTCCCTTCAAATCAAACTTGTCATTGCACTAGCCTTTTGGTTGATAATGCCGTCCGAGTCTCAGGATACTCTCGATGAGCTCGCCTTTCGCATGATAATAAACTGACCCAGCTCCGCCGAGATATCGCGGGCGATTATTTGGCATTTGACCTTTAGCAGGAAAAAGGTCTCCTGTTCCAGTTCGCTCAGGGTCTCGTAGTTTCCCTGGCCTTTGGCAATGACCAGGTCGGAGCGCTCGATCTCGGCGAGGCATTCGGGCGAGCAACAGGTCAAAAGACACCCCGGAGCGTCACAGCCGGTGTCGATCACCCGGCAGATTTTATCAAGTCCGGCCTGTTCGGCATCCTCGCGCGTGGCGTCGTTGAGGATGGGCCGCCCCCGCACCACGAAGCAGATATTGATCGGCCCCAGCTCCTGCTGCATGGTCTCGATAAACAAACGGTCGAAAACTATCTCTCCGGCATTGTCGCCTACATAGAGTATCTGCCGGGCGTTTTCCAGCGAGCGGCGCAGGTCCTGGATTACGGAGTCGTCCAGGTTTGCTTCCAGGGCCTGGTTGATAGTACTTTCCACCTCGGTTTCATCGAGATCGCCCTTCACGCCGAAATCGATGACATTACCCGCAACAGCCAGACGCAGAGCGGTCTCGAACGGATCGCCGGAAGAGGCGATCATGGATTTGAACTCTTCCAGCCGGTCGAGGACAAAGCTGTTGAAACGATTTTTGGCCTCGTGATAGAGGTTCTCCACCCCGCTCAGCTTGCGGATCAGCCGGTTGATCTCACGGGCTATCACAGGCGGAGGAAGTGAGTAGTCCATTTTGGCGAGGATTTTCAGGGTTTCGCGCAGGACCTGTTCTTGAAAGGCCGGGTCATCGCTGACCATGCAGGCCGCTTCGAAGGCCTGTCGCACGGCGCAGGGAATGCAGTCCGGGTATGTTTTCACCTGGTCGAGTCTCCTGTTCAGTCGGGAAGGGGTACCGGATGGGCCGGCTTTTGCCCTTGCAGGACCGCCGTAAGGTTATCCACCGCGATCCGGGCCATACGGGCGCGGGTGGCGGTGGTGGCGCTGCCGATGTGCGGAAGAAGCACGGTATTCGCCAGGCCTGCCAGTTTCGGGTGCAGTTTCGGCTCCTCTTCGTAGACATCGAAACCTGCGCCGGCGATTTTTCCGGCGGCCAGGGCGCGCGCCAGGGCGTCCTCATCGACCACCGGGCCGCGGGCGGTATTGATCAGGTAGGCGGCAGGTTTCATCAGGCCCAGGCGGCGGGCATCGATCAGGTGGTGTGTTTCGCCGGTCAGCGGAGTGTGGATACTCACAAAATCGGCCGCCGCCATCAGCTCGTCCAGCTCGACAAAGCGGCAGCCCAGCGAGGTTTCGGCCTCGGGATCGGGGGAGCGGTCGTAGTAGATGATTTCCATGCCGAAGCCGACAGCCCGCCGTGCAACTGCGCTGCCGATGCGGCCCAGACCCACGATACCCAGTGTCTTCCCGTGGATATCATCCCCCAGAAACATATCCGGCGCCCATCCGTCGAACTTACCCTCGCGGGTATAACGGTCGGCTTCGGCAATGCGGCGGCTCACCGACATGATCAGGGCCCAGGCCAGGTCCGCGGTGGTCTCGGTAAGCACTCCCGGCGTGTTGGTAACCACGATCCCGTGCTTTTTCGCAACCTTAAGGTCGATATTGTTATAGCCCACCGCGTAGTTCGAGATAACCTTCAGGTTGCCGGCATTACGCTCGATAAAGTTCTCATCCATCCGATCGCTCAACATGCTGAGCACTCCGGCACAGCCGGCGGACATTTCCAGGAACTCCTGGTAACTCAGATCTCTAGCTTGCGAATTTAACCTCACCTCGAATTCGGCGCGCAGGCTGTCCACTGCATCACCCGGAAGTTTGCGGGTTACCAGCACTTTTTCTTTCATAATATCTATCCTTTACTAATCCTATCCGAGGGATAGCGCTATTCCTTTGATTAATCCAGAGTAAGGGCGGTTTATTTAGCCATCCCAATGCCAAAAACCAGCGAGGTGAACCATTAATTTTTCAGAAAAATTATGTAGGGAGACGGTACGCCTTGTTCCTTGTTTTTGGGTGGGGCTTTATGTACCTGGTTACGCGTAAAGTCACGCAAGTGTATCGCGATTGCGCGCGTCTCTGTTGGCTCGGCCGTCACTTTGTGTCTTATTTTCTATTCTGACTCCTGACTCCTGAATTCTGACTTCTATTTTCATGCTTCGTTGTATCCGCACAGCGGACATGAGAGTTTATGCGTCGAACGCCAGGTTTATCAGGCCAGAGCCCAGGCGCGCAGCAGCACCCGCTTGGCGCAGGCGATCACCAGTTCGCTGGTCTCATCGGCGGTGGGCTTTATTTCAAAGCTCACCACGGGCGGGTCCTTGCGGTTGAGGAAGCCGATATTCTTGAGTACGTTGATGAAATCCCGGACCTCTTTCACCTTGTTAGCTCCCCCGGCTGTGCCGAAACCCGGGTGCTGGTCTCCGTATAGCGGATGGCCCTGCTCGATGACCGCATTGCCGATATGCACCGCCCGCAGATAATCGGCCAACGGGGAAATCGCCTGGTAGGGAGTTTCGCCTAAAAGCGGCAGGTGGCTTAAATCCACCAGGACACCGAAATTTTCGACTCCACGGGCATAGACCAGCTCGCACAGGTGTGCGACAACATCCGCCGGCCCGACCAGTGCCTTTTTATCCACCGAGCGGTCGAATACCTCCAGGATAATTGGAGGGCCGTCCTGTGACCGGCTGTAGTCGCAAAGTTCGGCCAGGAAGTCCGCCGTGCGCGAAAGAGCCTGGCGGCGAATTTTATCCTCCACCGGGTCAGGGCCGGAAAGCAGGGCCAAGGACTCTGCGCCCAGCGCACAAGCCTGGTCCACGTGCAGCTTGAGAACCTCCAGGGCGCGTTCCCTTTCTTTCCGCTCGGCCGATCCGGGATCGAGTCCGCCGCCCAGCACGGCCGGCTGAGCGGCGAGTGCAAGGCCGAGACCGGCGCCGGCGGCCAGCTTGACAACCGGCTGGATCAGGCTTTCATCCTCGATGGCCTTGATCTCGATGCAGCGGAACATCGGGTCTGCGGCTATTTTCTCGATGGTCGGCAGGAGCAGGGATTCATCCTGCATGGTTTCGGGGAAGGCCATGAAATGCACCAGGCCCAGCCGGAGATATTGTTCGAGCAGTTCGGTCATGGGGAACCTTCAGTTTTATCGACGTTATTGCGCGGATTATCGCGGGCCACCAGCATGACAGCGGCAACAGTCTTGGAATCGGTGATTTCCCCGGAAGCGATCATCTCCAGGGCCTCGCGTATAGCAAACTCCCTGATCTCGAGTTTTTCCGACGGCTCCGGGTCGGCTTCCCCGCGTTCAATATTGTCCGCGCGAAAGAGGTGGACCACCTCATCGCTGAAACCCGGCGAACAGTGCAGACTGGCCAGCAGGCTTAAGCTTCCCTGACGGCAGCCGGTCTCCTCGGCCAGTTCGCGCTCGGCGCAGGCCTCGGGTGATTCGTGGCTTTCAATGACACCGGCGGGGACTTCCCAGAAATAGGCATCCGGAGCGTAACGGTACTGACGAACCAGGATTATCTTTCCGCCCGGCAGGCAGGGTATCACAGCCGCGGCCCCGCGGTGCCGCACCACCTCGCGTCGGGCCGGCTCAACCGCCCCCGGCTCGATTACCTGGTCCACCTCCACGGTAAGAAGCTTGCCCTCGAGGACCCGCTCACCGGACACTTTTTTAGCTTTTTTGTTCAATATTTTTACCTCTATCTATCCACAGATTACGCAGATTATACAGATTGAAAAATCCTTTAAACCACCGTCAATACCGCTTGTTTTGCCAAACACGTCAAAGGCGAGGCAAGCGTGCCGGTGTTGCGCGAGAAGCAATGAATGTCTTAGGCTGATCATTGGCGCACTAAACGCCACGACTAACTTACTGCAAGGCTATAAGTCAGGACACGGCGCGCCATGT
>CAZSTM010000431.1:0-4027 GCA_964609635.1 uncultured Gemmatimonadales bacterium | reverse complement strand
ATCGTGATCAGCCACCGGCCCTACGACTACCACCCGGACCACCGCTACACCTCCCAGGTGGTGCAGGATGCCGCTTTCCTGGTCACGGTACCCAATATCTGCCCGGATATTCCGCGGCTTAAATCTAACTGTGTGTTCCTGTTTTTTGGGGATAGCTTCCGCAAGCCGACCCCTTTCAAGCCGGATGTGATTGTAGATGTCGGCCCGGTGATGGACAAAAAAATCCGCAGCTTTGCCGCCATGGAAAGCCAGGTCTATGAATGGATTCCCTGGCTCGAGGGAAATCTGGACTCGGTTCCGCCCTCGGAGTCCGAGCGCATGGAGTGGCTGGGAGAGCAGTACGCCGAACATTTCGAGCGTGCGGCCACCCGTTATCAGGACCTGCTGACCGAACGCTACGGAGCCGGGCACGCCGCCGGGGTGAAATACGCCGAGGGTTTCGAGCTTTGCGAGTTAGGCCGCCAGCCCACCCGGGAAGAACTCTGGGAAATGTTTCCCAAATAGCTTCCTTTTTCATTATTACCTCTGCTCTTCGCCTGTTGCCCAAATTATTTTCGCTGTCGGATTTTACGACTGTCGGTTTTCAATGGGTAACTGCAAAAAAAGCCATATAACCTTAAACCATGGAGGAATGCAATGCTAAAACTGAATTCGTTATCCGGATGCCTGCTTGCAGGCCTGATCGTACTCTGTCTGGGACTGCTGCTCCCGGCGGGCCCGGTCCAAGCGGCTGACCCGCCTGCGAAAAAGCCGCTGAGGGTTATCATGATCGGTGCGCACCCGGATGATGCCGAGGCCAAAGGAGCAGGCACCGCCGCACTCTGGGCGCAAGCCGGTGCCAAGGTGCAGTTTGTCTCGGTGACCAACGGGGATGCAGGCCATCAGAGCGAGGGCGGGGGCGCCCTGGCCCGCCGCCGCGCGGCAGAGTCCCGCAGAAGCGCGGAAATCCTGGGGATAAGCTGGAGGACTCTCGACTTCCATGACGGGGAGCTGGTGCCCTCGCTCGAGGTGCGCGAGGCGGTGATCCGGGCCATTCGCGAGTGGCAGGCGGACATCGTGATCAGCCACCGGCCCAACGACTACCACCCGGACCACCGCTATACCGGCCAGGTGGTCCAGGATGCGGCCTACATCGTGGCGGTGCCCAATGTCTGCCCGGATACCCCGCGCCTGGAGAAGAACCCGGTTTTCATGTACTTTATCGACGGGTTCCAGAAACCCTACCCGTTCCACCCCGATGTGGTGGTGGACATCGATCCGGTGATGGAATTAAAATGGCGCTCCCTTCACTCCATGACCAGCCAGATGTACGAGTGGCTGCCTTGGGTCTCCGGCCGTCTGGATCAGGTGCCGGCAGGCGAGGCCGAAAGGTTCGAGTGGCTCAAGAACTGGCGTTCCGGACGAATGGGAAGCTGGAAAAACAACAGTTACGACCTGCTGGTGGAACGCTACGGCCAGTCTCACGCCGCCCGGGTAAAACACGTGGAGGTTTTCGAGCTCTGCGAGTACGGACGAAAGCCCGCTCGCGAAGAACTCTGGGAATTGTTCCCCAAATAATACCGCCTCAGGGGCAAGGCTCCTGCCGGAGCCGATAAATCAAAGAAATACTGGAGGTTTAAATGTTAAAACCGGACCGGGTATTCAGCTTATCTGCGGCGGGTCTTTTTGGACTGTGCCTGTGCTTTCTTTTTATGGCGGGCACGGACTCCGCGGCTGACCCGCCTGCCAAAACACCATTGAGAGTTATCATGATCGGAGCGCACCCGGATGATGCCGAGGCCAAAGGCGCGGGCACCGCCGCGCTCTGGGTGCAAGCCGGTGCCAAGGTACAGTTTGTCGCGGTGACCAACGGGGATGCTGGACACCAGAGCCAGGGCGGCGGAGCCCTGGCCCGCCGCCGCGCGGCCGAGTCCCGCAGAAGCGCGGAAATCCTGGGGATAAGCTGGAGGACTCTCGATTTTCACGACGGCGAGGTGGTGCCCTCGCTCGAAATACGAAAGGCGGTGATCCGGGCCATCCGCAACTGGCAGGCGGACATCGTGATCAGCCACCGGCCCAACGACTACCACCCCGACCACCGCTACACCGGCCAGGTGGTCCAGGATGCCGCCTACATGGTGGCGGTGCCCAATATCTGCCCGGACACACCCCGCCTGGAGCGTAACCCGGTTTTCATGTACTTCCAGGACGGCTTCCAGCGGCCCAACCCGTTCCATGCGGATGTGGCCGTGGCCGTGGACCGGGTGATGGACCTGAAATGGCGCTCGATCCACTCGATGACCAGCCAGATGTACGAATGGGGCCCCTGGATCTCGGGCTACCAGGGCGAGGTGCCCACCGGCGATACCGAGCGGCTGGAGTTTCTTAAAACACGCTGGTCGTCCTGGCTCTTGAGCTGGGCAAAAAATCACCCGGATATCCTGGAGGAGCGCTACGGAGCCGAGCAAGCGGCCAAGGTCCGCTTTGCCGAGGCTTTCGAACTCTGCGAGTACGGGCGCAAACCCGGCCGAGAGGAACTCTGGGAACTCTTTCCGAAATAGGAGCGACCAAGGAAAAACATATAATTTATTACAGATTACCGCGTAGGGACACGGGGCTACATCCCCGCTCGTGGCGCGTTCGCTCACGAGCCCAGCCCTCTGTGTCCCTACGATGTGTTAGGCGAAGATCTAAGCTACTTTAAAAATTTTAGCCCTGCAAAAGGATAAAATTTGAAAAGAATCGGGTTGTTCGTTGTTGTACTGATGATCGCCTTGGTTCCGGGAACTCTCCTGTCGAAAGAATATTTTGTGTCGGAAGAGGGCGCCGATAACAGCAACCGCAATGGGAGCCTCGAGCAGCCGTGGCGCCAGCTGCGCTGGGTGCTTAACAGCAGCATCCTGCAGCCGGGAGATACTCTCACCGCAGTTGCCGGATTTTACGAAAGGATGAGCTTCTGGGACGACAAGTATTTTTTTGACCCGGAGAATCCGATTTTCATACGCTCCAGGGAACCTTACGCCGCCGGCACCAATGGAATTAACTTTGGCAAGGGTACGGGCATGATTTTCGAGGGATTGGAGGTTGGCCCGGGACAAGAGGGCCAGAATGTTTTCCAGCTCGCCTGGCCGGAAACCCACGACATAACCATCCGCAATTGCCTGATTCACGATGCTGCACCCGGAGGGGACTGCCTCAAGATCAATGCTGGCGCCCACCACATCCTGGTCGAGGGCTGTGTGATCTTCAATCCGGGGGACCGCTCCACCGGTGGCTATCCCACCGAAACCTGGCAGGAAAATGTTGACCTCTACGATTCCGACTATATCACCGTGCGCAACTGCTGGATCTATCATATCGGAGGCCGGGGCGACCATATAGCCTACACCAAGGGGACGGCCACCAATATTGTTTTCGAGAACAACGTTATCGGACCCCAGGCCACCGCGGCCCACGAGGGGGCGCTCTCGGCGGGCAGCCGCTCCACCACCCACCAGGATGGCTTCGTGGCCTTCGATGTCACTTTCAGAGGCAATGTGCTTTTCGACTGTGGGTACTCGGCTGTCGGGGTCTATGCGGTCAAAAATACAACTATCGCAGATAATATAATCTACAACTGCGGCTATCGTCCCTCGCCGATCGACCCCGTGCAGCCCGCACCGATTACTTTCCGCATCTCTGAAGGGGCCACGCCGGAACCGCAGTACAGATCGGAGAACACCACCATCGAGGGCAATATCATTGTCGGGCTGGGGAATATGGGCGCGGTAGCTGTCGCCCCCCAGGAGAATACCGTGGTGGACGAGCTGGTGCACCGGAACAATCAATACTGGAACGCAGGCAATCCGGTCAGTAGCGAGGGGCTCTACGATCCCAACCTCGAGGAGGGAGCCCGTTTCGATGACCCGGGCTTTGAGGTACCGGAGACTCTCGATCTCGAAATCCTGGATTACGGCACTATCTGGAACTGGTTCCACTCGGAGGATCAACAGCAGCCGGCTGTCGATTTCAACGGGGACGGCACTCTCAATATCGTTGATGTAATCGC
>CAZSTM010000430.1:0-4043 GCA_964609635.1 uncultured Gemmatimonadales bacterium | reverse complement strand
CGTAGGGGAGAAGCATGCCTCACCCCCACACCCTGGTGGGTGAGATTGCTTGAAAAAACAATTCCCCGATAAGCTTGCAGGATAGAATCAATTATGCAAAAAGATCTTAAGGATCTGTATCCTCACCCTAAAAAGATTCTGCTGAACAGCAGAATCCCGGCGAATAAGAGGCTCCACTTAATTATCGCTATCGCCGTGAGTCTTGTCCTGGTGGGAATATTCGTCTCTACCGCAGCCTTCAATAATGAAAAAGACGGTCAGGGAGCGCGGATCGAGGTCGATTCTTTACAGCGAGCCCTCCTGTTGGACTCTTTAGCCCGCAAGGTTTACCGAAAACTGCTGACAGTTTCGCCGTCCGGAATGGAAGAGACCGCACTTTTCGAAGACAAGGTGAAAAGAGGCGATACCTTCGAAACCGTTCTAAAGCGCAACGGTGTCGCCCGCGAGCTGATGCCGCAGATAATGGAAGCCACCGGTAACACTTACAACCTAAATCGGATAGTAATCGGTCATAAATTTGAATTCGAGTTCGCGGACAGCCTGCTGACCGGTCTGAAATACGAAATCGATGAGGACCGGTCGCTGGTGCTAACCCGTGAGGACTCAGCCGCCTGGAGTTCCGAAACCGTTCAAACCCGATACCGGACTGTAGAACGGGGTTTATGCGGTACGATCAACAGCTCGCTCTACGAAACTGTAATGGAGCTTTGCGGTCTGCCGGAACTGGCTTTGAAACTCAGCGAGGTCTATGCCTGGCAAATCGACTTCCATTCGGAAATTCGTAAAGGCGATAATTTCAAAGTGATTTACGAGGAGAAAATTCATCCCGATGGATCGAAAAAAGTAGGCCGCATCCTGGCGGGAGTTTTCCAGAACCGGCAAAAAAACTTCTACGCCGTCGGTTTTACCAATGAGGACAACCGCAGAGATTTCTTCGATCTCGACGGAAAAAGCTTGCGCCGCGCTTTTCTGCGCTCACCGTTCAAATACATGCCCAGGATATCGAGTCGCTACAGCCACAGAAGGTTCCACCCCATTCTCAAGATCTACCGTCCCCACCTGGGAATAGACTATGCAGCGCCGACCGGTACCTCCGTGCTGGCGCTCGGTGATGGTCGGGTAACCTATCGCGGCCGCAACGGCGGGTTCGGCAAATATATCAAGATCAAGCACAACGGGATGTATACCACCAGCTACGGCCATCTTTCCGGATACGCCCGGGGGATCAAAGTCGGGGCCTGGGTCAAACAGGGGCAGGTAATCGGCTTTGTCGGCTCTACGGGTCTGGCCACCGGGCCGCACCTGGATTTCCGCTTCTTCAAAAACAGCCGGCCGGTGGACCCGCTTAAAGTGGATATCCCCGCCGGCGAACCGGTGGCTCCCTCGCTGTTCAGCCACTTTATCGTCCACCGCGAGCAAGCCTTGAAGCGGCTCGATTCGATCGGCGAAAGTCCCACCGCCCCCCCGGCCATAACCCTCGAGACCGGTGAATCTCGGTAGTTCAACCACCGCCTGCATCTTAACAGACAACCATGAAAAACCTTTCTTCCCATCTAATGATAGCAAGAGCACAGCCTGCTGTGACCCTGTTTTAATTGCACCCGAAAAATCAATCGGAAAATTATCTTTCCAACCGATACAGCACGCATTCACTCCCTGAAGGAGAAATAAAAAATGAAAAGAAATAAGGGAATTAAAATACTAATATGGACTCTTCTGACTGTAGTGATATTTACAGCGGAGGCCTATGGTGAAAGCCACAGGGTTTTAAGAAACAACTGGAGTATTATTGCTGATTCCGAGCAAGCAGTTCTCACCATAGAATACCAGGGTCTTGGTGTGGTGGTAAAAAATGTTCATCTCAATTTAAGACAAGACCATGAATTACAGCTGCTTTCTAATTGGAAAGTAAAGAAAAGCAAAAATAAAATATCTGTTAATACTACCGAACCTGCCACCAATTGGCAGTTTAGCATAAGGAATAATGTATTAAATGTGTCCTGTTCCTCCGATAAGGGTTTTATTACTGCTGTTGCACCGGCAAATAAAGATCGCATTCCTGCCAGGATAGCCGATCCCCGTGGAAAACCGGTAGCGTGGAAAGGAACGAATGAAATTAGTTACTCTTATGGAGGACGCCAGACCAAAAACTTATCCTATCTGCCGAGTCAAAACCCCGATGTTTTCTATCTCTCCCTTGGTCAGGTGTCAGGTAGAAATATACACTGTCTGTTTGATCGTAAAACCGATATGGTAATTGAATTTTCCGATAAAACGCGAATGCTGCGCAGTGGTGAAGATCAAAACCTGATGGTTATAACCATGCCGCCCGGGTATGAAACAATGCGTATTATCCCTGATTATTATACAAAAATACTAGGCCTTCCTTTTTATCAACCGATAGATGATTCTTATTTTGACAGAGCTCCCGTGGTCTGGAACAGTTGGACAAATTACTATAGCGAGGTTACCGAGGATGATATTGTCAAAAACGTAGAGTGGATAGAAGACAACCTCAAAGAATATGGTTTGAAATATGTAACCCTGGATGACGGTTGCGAACGAGGAGCAAAAGGGGAACACTATTGGATTCATAATTGGGACAAAAAGAAGTTTCCGCACGGCGGTAAATGGCTGGCCCGATATATAAGGTCAAAAGGGCTTCTACCCGGCTTATGGCTGGTTCCCAATGCATATGCCGGTGCGTTGGAAGAGCATCCGGAGTGGTATCTTCGTGACAAAGATGGAGAGCTAATACTCGACTATAATACTCCTGCTCTCGATTGTACAAATCCTGAAGTGCTCGAATTCCTGAGGCATTTGTTTCAGACATTTAAGGATTGGGGCTTTGAGTATTACAAATTCGATGGAGAATTCGCCCTGACTGAATACATTCCATCTGTAGATAGAGAAAGGCTTTACGACAAATCAATATCTCCCCTGGAGGCATATCGGTCCCGGTTGCAAGTAATCCGGGAAACAGTCGGTAAAACGACCTGTATAGAAGGTTGTCCCTCAGGAACACCATTAAACGGCATCGGGTACTTTGATTCTTATTTTAATGGAGATGATATTTATAATAGTTGGTTGGGAATGTATCCTTTTTTCGCTTCTATCAATGCTAATGCATTTCTTAATCACATTGTCTGCTATCTTATGCCGGGAGAAGGTATTTGTGTCAGCCCGAAAATGAGCTTAGAAGAAGCAAAGTCTGTATTCAATCCCGAATTTATCAGAGTGGCTTCTTCTCGCGAGCGAGATCTTACCAGCTTAGGTACAACCATGAATGAAGCCAGAACAATCGCTACTTTTGCCGCTCTAAGTGGTACAGCATACAGTTTTGCAGACATGTTATTTGAATTACCCGAAGAAAGGATACAATTACTGAAAACGACATTACCCACCATGCCAATTGTCCCGATAGATCTCTTTAGCCGCGGAAGCTATATGCATTGGGATCTCTGGGAAGAATTCACGCCTGTTGAGTACATTCACGATTTCCCCAGAGTTATGGATTTAAAAGTAAATGCAGAATCCGGCATATACGATGTTGTCGGTATAACAAATTGGTCGGAAGAAAATGTCTCCCGCAGCATCTCGTTTGCAAGCAAGTTAGGACTGTGTCCGGAGCAGTCTTATCTGGTTTTCGATTTCTGGAATCAAAAGCTGGAAGGAGTGTTTGAAGATGGATTTGAAACCCTTATTGAGCCGCATGATACACGTGTATTAATCATCAGGCCCGCCCAAAATCGCCCTCAATTTCTGGCAACAAATCGTCACCTGACAGGTGCTTTTAGTATAGAGAATCTTACCTGGGATTCTTCTGAATATACTTTGAGCGGTTCATCCAGGACTATACCGGAAGAATCGTACTCGCTGTTTATCTATATTCCTGAAGGCGTGAAGCTGTCCAAGATAGATGCGAACGCTGAAATCCTCTTTCAAAAGAACGCTAACGGCTTACTTGAAATAGCTTTTCAGGGCCAAAAGGCATCGGTCAACTGGGTATTTGATTTTTCATTAGAAAAAGAAAGACCATGATA
>CAZSTM010000429.1:3313-4044 GCA_964609635.1 uncultured Gemmatimonadales bacterium | reverse complement strand
AGCGGGTTATTACATGCTGGTCAATTACCGAGCCAATGATACGACAGCCAAAGAGACCCTGATGCTTATTACGGAGACAGGCGGCGCAGGCGAGCTGTGTCCGTTTGATGTGACGGATTTGCCTGATGTTTCCGTTCGCCTGAAAGACCTTGTAAACCGGCTGGGTGTGATCGAGGTCCTGGTCAATAACGCCGGGGTTAAAGCGGACAACCTGTTCGGTCTGATGCCGCCCGACGACTGGCATCGAGTTGTCGATACCACTCTAACGGGCTTTTATAATGTGACAAAATCCCTACTGAAGCCCATGTTGGCGAAAAAACGCGGCTCCATCATCTCTATTGCCTCCGTTTCTGCCCTGGTGGGCAACCGGGGACAAACGAACTACTCCGCTGCCAAGGCCGGGCTGATCGGAGCGAGCCGGGCATTGGCCAGCGAAACGGCCCGTGCAGGCGTGCGTGTGAACGTCGTGGCGCCGGGGCTCATCGAGACCGAAATGACCGAAGCCATCCCCCAAGACTACATCAAACAGCTGATCCCAATGGCCAGACTGGGGAGGCCAGAAGAGGTCGCCAAGGTAGTCGCTTTCCTCTGTTCCGATGCCGCCTCCTACATCACCGGCCAAGTCATATCTGTCAACGGCGGGATACTGTAGGGACTTATTATGATCAAGGTGATAAACCTATTCGTTCTATTATCCGTCTTGCTAGGCTACTATCCCCCCGGCGGCGTTT
>CAZSTM010000429.1:0-3303 GCA_964609635.1 uncultured Gemmatimonadales bacterium | reverse complement strand
TCCGCGGCACCGGCTTGTCGAGCTGCCCGCCCACGATCGCTCCGTCCTGGACCCGGAACGCCTGCAAGTTGCCCTCCCACCCAGCAAAGGACTTGCCGTCGAACAGGGGAAGCACCGGCGGCGTTTGGGCCGCCGACGATTTTGAGAATCTGTGGAAATCCGCCCAGACTTTAAAAACGTTGAGCGCCGATTTCATTCAAGAAAAGCACCTGAAAATTTTAGCGAAACCCTTCGTCTCAAAAGGTAGGCTTTATTTTAAAGTCCCACGGTCAATCCGCTGGGAATACGTAACACCCATGAAAAGCCTCACCCTCATGAACAAGGGAGGCGCAAAGGTTTTTATCTGGTCGGAAGGGAAATGGGCGCTCGATAAAGCCCAAAGCAACGTCCATGGCATTATCATGGATGAAATCAATAACTGCCTCACCGGGCGTTTTCCTGAAAATCCCGTTTTTATGCACACCTTCAAGCCGGGGTCGCCGCCTTCGGTCATCCTGACCCCCAAAGCGGGTGCGAAAAACTTTATCTCGCAAATCGTTCTCTCTATTTCCAAGACGACTGGTCTGGTAGAGGCGGTCGAAATTTTTGAAAGCGGCGATAACCGCACCAAAATAACATTTCAAAATGAGAAATTAAATGCTGAGCTTTCTGAAGACCTTTTTGAGAAGCCATGAAAATTTTCCCCCATAGCTTTTTTGAAATCGTTCTCCTCGCCCTTATCCTAGAGGCCTGCGCTACCGTTCCGGTTTATAAGCCTTTAAATCCACAACGTGCAAAAGCCTGTCCCGACATACTCCCCAATCAACCATTTCGAGCGGTCCATCAGATTGAGATGGAAAGCGCCCATACCGGCAAAAGTATTTTCATAGGCGCAGCGAAATGCGAGCCGGCCAGAGAGGCCCTGCAGGCCGTTCTCATGAGCGTTGAGGGAATGGTCTTGTTCGACGCCGAGGTGAAAAAAGGAGGTCTCCGGGTCATCAGCGCCTTTCCGCCACTTAACGATCCAGCCTTTGCCCGGGGGCTGATGGTGGACGTTTCATTTGTCTTATTGAAATCTGTAGGAGCGCCGCTTGAGACCGGCTCGGATGAACATGGGTTGTCGGCTTGCCGCTGGTCGACGGAAAACGGGAGCATCATCGAACAGGCTTTCATGCGGGATGGCACCGTCCGGATCAGACACTATGACGACAAAAGGCGGATAACTAAAGAAGCTCTGGCTTTCCCGCCCTTTGATCGGGGATTGCCTTCACAAACCCGTCTGAGGGCGTTTGGTCCGGCAAAATATTCCATTAATTTAATACTTATGGATGTGGAATTGATTGATTAGATATTGCCGGCCCATATAAGACTCACAACCCGATCCCATTCAAAAAGATGGGCTGCCGTGAGGGTACTTCCACCATAGGTAAAAATGCTTTTTTTTACACCTAACTTCGCAAGGCGCACCGCCTGCCAGGAGTCGATAAGGCACTGATTTAAAACCTTGGCTGCCGCCTCCTTGGCCGTCCAGACCATCGTGGCCCCCGTTATCTTATCCAATCCGGACGATTCGACAACGGCCAGTTCCTCTTGGTTCATAAAGATGTTCGCCCCTCTGACCAACTTAGGCGAGATAACCTCGATGTCCACGCCGATGGGCCGTTTGTCGGCAACGGCTAAAACGAAACTCCTGTCATGAGCAACGGAAACATTAAAAGGGCCGCGACCCGGTAAAATGGGCCGCCAGTCGTTTTGGCTTACTGTTTCCAGGGTATGCGCTTCATGTCTTGCGTCGATCAACCCCATTTTATGTGCCAGGAGCTTGAGGGCTATCCGTGAGGCTATAAAACTTCTCCTTCGCCGCTCCGAAAATCCCGCGGCCACTGACTGTTCGAAAGGGGTGAGGGTCTCCCAAGTCATAGGCGCAAGATATTCGTACTCCAGCAAAATATAGCCCAAGGATAAACGATGAAGGATATCTGATCGTACATGCCCAGGAACACAGAAGCCAGTTGATGAACAGGCAGCTTGCAGAAAAGAGGTTTTTTCAGTACCTGACACAATCTCTGAAGATAAGAAAGAAACGTATTGCCACCAAACCCTCAAAGCAGTCAATTGAGAAAAGAATTCTGGCAAAAAAGATCAGGGCTGAAAAAAAATCTCAACGGGCAAAAATTCAGGCACATAAAGATGATATCAAATAATCAGGCAATCAAATTTTTTTGAACGATGCCAGCCAATGAATCGATAAATTTTAATAATTCTCTTATCTGATTTTATTGATTGGCTCACCATCTGAATCATCTTTTTTTACGCTCTTTTCCTGTGCATATACTTTATCCGGGCTGAACAGCGCAAAAAGAGAAACCGTGCCACAGGCACTGCATTTATTTATGAATTCTTTCCTTTTCATTCTGGTAATAATTATAAATAGATTATTTCATGTTTATTTCCGTTGATATGGCCAGGCTAAAAATATTCAGGATTACTTATGATAATATCATTCGTATCTCAGACTCACTACCGGATTTCTGCTGGCAGCACTTATGGTTTGCCAGCTTACAGATAAGATTAACAATAGCAGAGCCACACCACCTCCGGACAGGAAAAACAAAATTCCCGGTTCAATCCTGTATGGAAAAACGGACAGGAAACCCCTGGTTGCAATAAAAACAATGGGCGTGGCAATGGCAATAGAGATAGCCACCTGGATGATGAGGCCTTTAAGTAATTTAAATGTCACTTTCAACACGGAAGCACCACATACCTTTCTAATCCCAATCTCCTTTCTATGGCTCTGCGCAATAAACAGGGACAGCCCAAAAAGTCCTATCAGAGAGGCAATGATGGTCAGGACAAAAAACAGGTTCATTAATTTACCGGCTGTAATATATGATTTTGCTTCTTTTGTGTCATTGAGTATATCCTGATGATATTTCAATTCAATGGGATATTCTGAATTGAATTTCTTTAAGGTATTGGCAATGTATTCATGAGTTTCTTTCCTGTTTTGTGGGTTTATCCTGATGGTTAAATACTCATTTCTGCTGTCACTGGATCGTATTAAAATCGGTATCTGGTCAATGATTGGCGGAAGTGCCATATACTTTCCAACCACTCCAATAATGGTATATTGTTTGCCCCTGAGTTTGACAGTCTTGTGCAACGGATCATCATAGCCAAGTTCATTGGCAGTTTCCTGGTTGATCACAACATTCCTATCTTCCTTATCTGTGCTGAATTCCTCCGACAAAAACCTGCCACTTAGCATTTTTATCCTGAATACATCCAGGTAATCATTTTCAAAAGAAAATACTGCTGCCA
>CAZSTM010000428.1:0-4044 GCA_964609635.1 uncultured Gemmatimonadales bacterium | reverse complement strand
GGCACGATACGGTGGGTGAATGCCTGGTCAATCACTGTGTCAACGATATCATGGTTCAGGGCGCCAAGCCGCTGTTTTTCATGGACTATATCAGTGTGGGAAAACTGCGCCCCGACCATATCGCCCAGGTAATGACGGGGTTCCTGCGCGGCTGCAAGAACAACGGCATGGCGCTCCTGGGGGGCGAGACCGCCGAGATGCCGGACCTTTACGGGGAAAAGGACTACGACCTTGCCGGCTTTATCGTGGGCCTGGTCGAGCGCGAGCGCCTGATAACCGGTGAGAAAGTGGCCGAGGGACACGTTCTGGTGGGCCTGCCCTCCACGGGCCTTCACACCAACGGTTATTCCCTGGCGCGCAGGGTGATTTTCACCGAGTGCGGGGCCTCGATGGACGATCCCCTGCCCGGCGGCCGTGGAGAGACTATGGAAGAAGCCCTGCTGGCGGTGCACCGCAGCTACAAACGAGCGCTGGAAGCTCTTTTCAACGCGGAGCTGGCGGATGCCGCCGCACATATCACCGGAGGAGGGCTGACCGACAACCTGCCGCGGGTCTTTCCCCACGGCCTGGATGCCCGGATCGAGCGCGGCTCCTGGTCGGTGCCCCCGGTTTTCAACTACCTGGCCGAAGCCGGCAAAATCGATGAAGAGGAAATGTACCGGGTATTCAACATGGGTATCGGCATGGTGCTGATCGTGGCACCCGAAAAGCTCGACAAGACCCTGGAAGTGCTGAAAACCCTGGATGAGAAGCCTTTGGTAATCGGTTCGATGGTCCCCGGAAGCCATCGGGTGAAGTACGCTTAAGACCAGTAAGCTTAAGCTTGCGAATAATAAAATAAAGGTAAAACTCATGCCGAAAACCTGTCGATGGGCTGCCGTGCCGGTCGTGGTATTCTTGCTCGCGGCCAACAGTCTGGGGGCCCAGGACCTAATCATCCGCCCAGGCATCGACCTGGCTAAGGACGGCTCCTCTCTCGGTGTGCTGGTATCCGGCGGCAGCCTTACCGCCTCGAGCGCCAACACCCTGGGCGGGTGGGGGCATTTCTCGTTGGGTGTCTCCGGGACGGTTTCTCACCCTTCCTTCCGAGGGCTCCAGGGGGGCGGACACATAAGTTCCGGAAGTCTCGCCGCAATATTACGTGTCGGTATCCTGGAGGGCCTCACCCTGGGTCCCAGCTTGCACGGCCTGGGCTCAATGGACATTTACTTTCGCCTGGGCACCCTGATCAACAACGGCAGAGTGTCCGCCAATACCGACATCTGGGGCTTCGGCACACGGATCGGAATTTTGCGCAACTCCATCCTCAGCCCGGCGGTATCGCTGAGCGCCGGCTACCACAAGAGCGGCGATTTCGGCCTGGCACAGAGTATCTACGGTCCCTACCCCGGCCCCCAGGATGCCGATATTTCAACCTGGTCGCTCAGGTGCGACCTCAGCAAAAACCTGTTCTTCCTGACTCCTGTGGCCGGAGCAGGTTTAAACCGCATCCGCATCAAGAGCACCCGTACGGGGATTAACTTCGGGGACGGGCCGCCCGATTTGAATCCCAACAAAAACTACTTTACGCCTGAGGGTTTCGAGGTCACCAGAAGCGATCTGGTTTATTATGCCGGGGTCGAATGGAATGTTTTCCTGATGCGCCTGGGGCTGGAGTTGGGACGTACAGGCGGCGAGACATTCGGCAGCCTGGGACTGAGGTTCGTAATTTAGAGGGGAAAGAAGTATCGATTTTTATAGGCCGCCGAGAAGTTGATCGAACACCTCGAGAGCGCGCTTGCGTAAAGTCTCCAGATCGCCCTGGTTTTCTATCACCTGGTAGGCACGCTCCCTCAGTTCCCCGGCGTCCAGCTGAAAAGAGATCAGCTTCTCGAGGGTCTTCTCATCTATCTTGTCCTTGGCCATCATGCGCTGCTTTCGCATTTCCAGCGGAGCATCCACCACCACCACCCGGTCCATGATCTCATCGATGCCGAACTCGAAAATCAGTGCGGCATCCACCACCACCACGGGCTCGCCCTGGTTTTTGGCCTGTATGATGGCCGAGGCGATCTGCCGGATGATCTCCGGATGGACAATCGAGTTGAGGGCCTCGAGGTTTTCGGAACTCGAAAAAGCGATCTGTCCCATCAGGCGGCGATCGAGGCTGCCGTCGGAGAGCAGTATCCGGTCGCCGAACCGCTGAATCAGTTTTTCCAGTGCCGGACTGCCGGGCTTCACCGCTTCGGCGCCCAGGTGGTCGGCATCGATAACTGTTGCGCCGCGCTCCTGGTGCCAGAACCGGGCCACCGTGCTCTTGCCGGAGCCCACATTGCCGGTCAGGCCGATCAAGAGCATACCCTGGTAGCTTCCGTCTAGATCCTTTCCATTCATTTGCACTCCAGCCAGTTGGGTCCGAAACCGAAATCCACCTTGATCGGCACCTCGAGCTCCATGGCCTGCTCCATCAGCTCGCTCACCGTGCGGCCTACATCTTCCGCCTGGAAAGCCGGGACTTCGAATACCAGCTCATCGTGCACCTGGAGGATCATCCCGGCCTGCGGGAAATCCTCGGACAGCTTGCTGTCCACCGCCAGCATGGCCAGCTTGATCAGGTCGGCCGCCGAACCCTGGATGGGTGTATTCAGCGCCATGCGCTCGGAGTTCTCGCGCTGCTGACGGTTGGCGCTGTTGATCTGCGGCAGCTTGCGCCGCCGCCCCAGGATGGTCGAGACCCAGCCGTCTTTACGCGCTTGGTCCTTGACATTTTCCAGATACTCGCGGATTTTCGGGAAGCGGTCGAAATAGTCCTCGATGAATTTCCTGGCTTCGGCGAACGGTATTTTCAGTTCGTTGGAGAGACGGTGGGCGCCCATACCGTAGAGCACCCCGAAATTAATGGTCTTGGCCCGGCTGCGGTGCTCCTGGCCGACCTCTTCCGGGGCCAGGCCGAACAGGCGCGAAGCGGTCTGGAGATGGATATCCACGCCCTGGGTGAAAGCCTCGATCATGGCCTTATCGCCGCTCAAGTGAGCCAGGATCCGCAGCTCGATCTGGCTGTAGTCGGCACAGAGAAGAACCTTGTTTTTCGAACCGGGTATAAATCCCTTGCGGATTCTCCGGCCCTCCTCGGTGCGGATGGGGATGTTCTGCAAGTTCGGGTTGCTGCTGGAAAGCCTGCCGGTAGCAGTCACCACCTGATTGAACGAGGTGTGAACTCTGCCGGTTGACCGGTTCACCTGACGGGGCAGGGCATCGACATAGGTGGACTTGAGCTTGGCCATTTCCCGCAGAGCCAGGATCACCTCCGGCAGCTCGTGCTCGAGCGAAAGCCGGGCCAGTACGCCGCTGTCCGTGGAATAACCTGTCTTGGTCTTTCTCCCGTGCTTGATACCCAGCTCCTCGAAAAGTACCTGTGCCAGCTGCTGGGTGCTGTTGACATTGAACCGGTGTCCGGCCAGCTCGAACACGCGTTTCTCCAGCCGGTCGAGTTTCTCCTCCATCTGAGTGCTCAGCTCGTTCAGGTAAGGGATATCCAGTGCAACCCCTCTCATCTCCATCCGGGCCAGCACCGGAACCAGGGGCAGCTCCACCTCGCGGTAGAGCCTCTCGAGCGCGCCTTGGGTTTTCAGCTGCTTGGCCAGTTTATCGGCCACCATCAGCGTAATATCGGCATCCTCGCAGGAATATTCAGTGGCCTTGTCCACCGGCACCTGGTCGAAACCCACCTGCTGTTTGCCCTTACCGGTAACCTCCTCATAGGATATCATTTTATGCTCCAGCAGGGATTGCGCCAGGGCATCCAGGCCGTGTGAGCGCAGGCCCGGGTCGAGCAGGTAGGAGGCCAGCATGGGATCGTCCACGATGTTGTTAATCTTCGTTCCGTGATGTTCCAGCACAATCATGTCGTACTTGATATTCTGGCCCACGCAGCCGATCTTTCGGTCCTCCAGCAGCGGGCGCAGAAGCCCTATTACCTCCTCCAGCGGCAGGTTATCCTCTCCGGCGTGAGCCACCGGCACATAATAGGCCTGGTGCGGTTTGTAAGCCAGGGATATACCCACC
>CAZSTM010000427.1:0-4044 GCA_964609635.1 uncultured Gemmatimonadales bacterium | reverse complement strand
ACTGGGCTATGAGATCGATATCTTCTTTGCGCTTGATCAGGTGCTCGGCCACCCAGGCGGTATGACAATCGGCCTGAAGCACCATAGTCAGCTCGCCTTTGCCGGTGACAAAACGATAGCGGGTGGTCTGGTAATCGCCGCCCGGTATGTCCTGGTACTCGACCCTCCAGCTATCGGTAGCGACCCGCCTGCTCTCCAGAAAGCCGATTTCCCCCTGCAGCGGATCGAAGAATTCCCTCGCCTTCTCATCCGGCATATGCGGAACCGTCCAGACAATTGCATCCAGGCCGAGGAAGTCGAAAAACTCGAGCGAGGAAATCCCCTGCATGTACTTGTCCAGAAAGCTCGGCATAACATGGTGGGTGGTGACAGGGAGCCTGTCGGGCGCCTGACGATTGATGGCGGCGAGAAGTCTCTGCCGGGAAGTCATCATGATTTTTTCTTCTTTTACTCCGGACTATTAATAAATTCTCATGGCCGCTGTCGCGGCCACATCGAAGCATGAAAATAGTTATTTCCAGGCAGCTTTTACCACCAAGACACCAAGTATTAAAGACTGTTTATAGTTGCTGGTTGTTAGTGGCTGGTTAATGGTTGACTGACAACCAATAACTGACTATTTTTCTTCGCCTTTCCTCTTTGTGCCTTTGTGCCTTTGTGCCTGTATTTCCATTTAAAAAATTATTTCTTTCTTTATCTGCATGTACTTTCCGGGACTTGTCTGCCAGGACTCCGGGATGCGGTCCTCCGGGTCCACCACGACATAGACCAGGTGCCGTCCCTCGAGGCCTTTAACCTCCCAGTCCACCCGGGCGATGCCGAACTCGCCGGGCTCGATGGAGGGGATTACCGACTCGCCGATCAGGTTCTCTCCTTTAAGCCGTCCGTGCATGGGCTGCCCGTCGTAGAAACGCACTACCACGTCTCTGGCTTCGCGGGCCCGCGTCAAAAACCCGTAAAGGTTCTGGTTTCGCACCATTGCGGTTATCCGCACTCTTTCGCCCCGGCGGTCGAAAGTAATGAACGAGGGATGGGATAGAATCAGGTTTGCCTTGTTATAGACCACCACCTCCCGGGAGGTAAGATTGTTGCCCTCATCGCTTTCGGCGATCCGGCCTTCGGGGTCTACCTGGACAAACAGGGTGTTGTGGGTATATCCTGCTATTTTCTCCTGCAGCGCGAGCGAGAAACCCTCTCCGGCGCCGATTTGCCGCTGGACTGCGCCCCAGAGCACCTCGGCCTTTTGGGTCTCGCCCGGGGCGATTGCCGGGATCACCCGGTCCTCGCCGACCTGTTGCCCGCCCTTCGTAGGATCGCCGTCGTAGAAGCGCACCACCACGTTACGCGCCTCCACCTCGCCGCCGTTGGTAACCAGGGCGGTGATAGTGATCGGGTCTTGCTCGCACGGGCGGTCGTCGGAGAGCAGGATATTGGTATCCTCCAGCCAGTTGAAAGTAACCCGCCTCTGGTGACGGCCCGCCGAGCGGTCGGAATAATCCAGCCGGTTCGCTCCCGGTTTCAGAGCGGGAAGTATCATCGGCCGGTAGTAGAGGTCCGTAAGGATGCGGATATTTCCCAGGGCGGCATCGGCAACCGAGCGCGAGGCAAGCAGGCGGAAGCGCACCAGGTAAGAGTACTTGTGGGCGCTGTACCAGGTGATCTGCTGGGTCAGGTCGGTGGCCACATCCACTGCCAGCTTGCCGGTATCCTCGGCCCGCCAGAGGCTCTGCCAGCTCCTGCCCTCATCGGTGGAAATCTCTACAGCCAGACTGTCTTCGGCGCTCTTTCGGAAACCCTCGGCCAGCACCCGCATCGAGGGAATGAAATAGGGCACCCTGACCCGATAGACCACATAACCTTCCGTATCGGCCGCTGAAGGCCGGAACGCGGGCGAGGCGCCCCCTGCGGAGCGGATGCCGGAAAATTCCTGCGCCTGTTTCTTGAAGTGCCGGGGATCGACATTGAACTCCAGGGCTCCATTGGCGTAGATCAGCGGCGGGACAGTCTTGGCTTCGTGCCCCTCGCGCGGGTGGAGTTTCAGCCAGCGGGGAGAGAGGTCCTTGCGGCTCCACCACTTACCCCGGTTGCTCCAACCGAGGGTCAGCTTTTCGCCGGAGCGCAGGTTCAGGCGCGGGTCCCACTTCGGGCAGTCCCTGTTGAACAGGTTGGCATTATCGAAATGCCCGTTGTAACCGTCGTACCAATCCGAGGCGGCGTTGAAATAATTGACCATGATAGTGAAAAAATCCCAGTGGCCCATCATGCGGTTATCGTAATCCAGCCCCCGGCGAATCAGGTCGTCGTCGCGGTCCAGCTCCACCAGCGAGGCCACCGTGCGGTTATCCCGGTTGAGGAAATAGCCGCGCAGCCGCGAATCGTACATATGCCACTGGTTGTCGTAATACACCGCGGCTATCCCATGGCCGGAGGGCAGGCCGATCACCGGGTTGAGATAGACCGTGGGCAGCCCGGCGGCCTCCCAGATAGCGCTGAGGAAGCGAGCATAATTGCCGCACCAGCTGTGTCCCCAGAGGTTAACATACTCCAGGGGGTCATCGCAGCCGCGGCTGCCCCTGTCGTAGAAGTTCCGGACAGCGAAATAAAAGCAGGCCTTGGCCTTCTCCTCATCGGTCATTCCGGGTGTGGCGAGGCTTGCGGCCAGAGCTTCGATGGAGCTGAAATCCAGGCCTCCCTCGATTCTGATTCTCACATCCTCGGCCGGTCCTTCAACCTCGATACTGCGATTGACCGGCGGCGTCCGGCCGGCGACCTCGATGACAAACTCGGCCCTGCCGCCTTTTATCGCCTGGGTGTGCGATCTGACCCCGGGCGCAACTGTCAGGTCGGGACGGGCTGCAGACAGGCCGGCGGCCATAACAAACCACAGGATTAAAGGGACTTTTTTTGCCCCGCGAAACCACATCTCATCCTCCCCTCTTATAGATTATCTCTCACATTTTTTACCACCAAGTCACCAAGGGCTTTACTCTCAGCCTTTCACCTCCAGGCATAAAGTCACAAAGTCCCTTCCGCGCCGCCACTTTGTCACTTTGCCACTTTGTCACTTTCTTTACACCTTTGTGTCTGGTGCCTTGGTGGTTAGATACTGAAAATAAAATTCAAATATCTTTGGCTAAGAAAAAATCACTCAGGCTTATTGGCCAGCCGCCACTGTTTCCACTTCGCGGCATCCATGCCGAAATCCTGCCCGGTGAGTTTTATCAGACCTTTAACCGCACCCCAGCGGACCCAGTCTCTTCCTTCCGGTTCTATGGCGTTCCGCGGATCGGCAACGGCTTCTATCAGCGGCTCTACTGCGGCGGTGTCGCCGAGGTCTCCCAGGGCCATGGCTGCGCGGTCCCGGACAAACATCGAGCCGTTTTTCAACAAGTTCAGCAGAACAGGCAGGGCGGTTCTATCACCCCTGCCGGCCAGTGCCGATGCTGCAGAAAGCCGGACCCGCTCATCGGGATCCTCGAGGCCTTTCGCCAGCAGAGGCCCCGCCCGGTCTTCGCCGATACCGGCCAAAACTTCAAATGTCCCGACCCTGACCCGCCAGCACTTATCCTGGGCACAGGCGGCCAGAGCCTCCAACGAGCCCCGGTCGGCCAGGCGGCCTGCGGCTTTGACCGCGCGCCAGCGCACGAACGCATCCGGGTCGCTCAAGGCCCGCCTCACCGGCTCCACCGCCCGGGGACTGCCCGAGATGCCGAGTCCCTGCACCGCCCGCTCGCGTACGTACTCGTCATCATCACCGGCGGCCCGGATCAAATAAGGCAGGCTCTCGGCCGGGTACTCGATTGCAAGCTTACGGACCGCATCCAGCCGCACTGCCGGTTCGGGCGAATCGAGCCGCAGCGCCAGCTCTTCCAGCGCGGCCGCCCCGGCCGCCGCGGGGATTAACATAGCCGCCATCAGAAAATACAACGAAGTTTTGTTTTTCATTTTAAAAATCCCCCTGTATCCTCTCTTGAGAGGGGTGAGTGCTCTAGGGACACAGCCGGGTGTGGCTCGAAAACCGGAGCGAAGCGGAGATCCGCGCGC
>CAZSTM010000426.1:0-4050 GCA_964609635.1 uncultured Gemmatimonadales bacterium | reverse complement strand
GCCACTTTGAATATCACGAACAACAGCGAAAACCGGCCCAACGCTACAGTACCCTTGAGTGGTGGAAGCGGAGCACAAAGCCTTCCCTCAGGTATCGAGATCAACAAAACGGACGTGGATTTCGGCCGGGTTTTTGCCGACAGTCTGGCTGGCGAAGAGATTCAGATAAGCAGCGTGGGAAGCCAAAGCCTGCTTTTGACAGCCATCGAGGTCAATAACAATGTGTTCAGCGTGCCGTTTGAAGTCGCTACCCTGGCTACCGGGGAAACCAGAAGCTATACCGTCTCTTTTCAGGCATCCGCCAGAGGCCTTTACCAGGGAACCATGACGGTTTACAGTAACGATCCGGAAAATACCACCGTTCAGGTATCGCTGAGGGCTGAAACCATAACTCCTCCCCCGACGGAGCTGCGCTTTAAACCCTCGCAGCTTTCGTTTGGAGAAATACTTGTCGGAAACGAGGGAGTAAGCAGCTTCTGGGTTATAAATCCCTCCGGTTTCCCGCTGATAGTAAGCAGTGTCAGATCCACCAGCCCGGAAAATTTCAGGGTAGAGGATAAATCACTGACGATAAACCCGGGGGATTCGGCCCGGATCGCGGTGACTTTCTCTCCACAGAGTGTGCAGGAGTACAATGAGCTGGCGGTTTTAAGCACTAATGTGACAGGAAGCGATACAGTTTCAGTGGCGCTCAGCGGCAAAGGCACACAAGCTCCCAGACCGGAGATCAAGCTGAGCAGAACCTCGATCGATTTCGGATCGGTACTGGTAAATACCGAAACCCCTGCCGGTCTTACTATCGGCAATATTGGGCCGGGAACCCTGTTAATCTCCAGCATGGAAATAGACAACAGCGTTTTCATGGTGACAGCTTTTACCGGGGCCATAAACACCGAGACATCCCGTACCATCCAGCTTTCTTTCAAGCCGAGCAGACCAGGAGTGTCAACCGGAACTCTGGTGATCCAGAGCAACGATCCTGTCCGGGCCCGGGCCGAGGTCTCACTTAGAGGAAACGCAATCGATGCCAACAGCCAGGCGCCGATCATGGTCCTGTCGACTCACAACCTCGACCTGGGCCGGACGCTTTCGCAGACGACCGGAAGGTCGAGTTTTAAGATTAAAAATATCGGCAGAGAAAAGCTGGATGTCTTAAGTATCAGTTCAAACAACACCGCATTCAGTGTAGGTCAGCAACAGGTAATCGTACAGCCGGGCATGGAACAGAACATAGGGGTTTCTTTTTCTCCGGCAGGCGAAGGTATAAGCCAGGGGCTGATTCTAATCGAATCAAACGACCTGATCAATCCTTTCGATTCTATCCGGGTTCAGGCAGAGGCGGTCTCCAGATCCGCGGTTGCCAGCGAGGGAATGGTTTACCTTTCGGGTGGAAGTTTTATGATGGGAGCCGGCAGCCAGGAAATCGTCCGCCAAGTGGTATTGAACGGCTTTTTCATGGACAGCTATGAGGTGACCAACGCCAAGTTCAAGGAGTTTATAGATGCCGGGGGATATAACAATTCCAATTACTGGACTTCCCAGGGATGGCTCTGGAGACAAACCAGCGGGCTGACCAAACCCTTAAGCTGGGGCTCGGGAGAGGCTCCCTGGGAAAGCTGCCCCTACTCAAACACTGCGGATTCTCCGGTAGTTGGAGTTAACTGGTACGAGGCATACGCTTACGCCAGGTTCAGGGAAAAGAACTTGCCCACCGAGGCTCAATGGGAATATGCCGCCCGGGGCGAGGAAGGCCGGATATATCCCTGGGGCAACACCTGGTTCGGCGATGTGTTGAATCACGGGAAATCCCGCAGCATGTACTACGATGAATCGGACGGATTTAAGTATGCTGCGCCGGTGGGTAGTTTCCCCCTGGGAGCCGTGCAGGAGCCGGAGAATATCTACGACCTAGCCGGTAATGTCTTCGAGTGGTGTCTCGACTGGTATGCACCCTACGACAGACAGGATGTTTTCAATCCACAGGGCCCGGCGGTCGGGGAAAAGAGAGTTATTCGCGGCGGCTCGTGGAGGGGTTCAATCGAGTACTGCCGGGCTTTCCACCGCAATCTCAGCATACCGCAACTGCGTTACATAAACGGCGGTATCCGGCTGGTACGCAACTTCTGAAAAAAGTGCTAAGGTATCTACTCGCAAGTCTAATCAGGCAACTAACTTGACTAACCGTTGAGCCCGATGGGGGTATAGCGAGAAGTATCCCTTTTTTGTCGGATCTGAACCCTGTCACTTAGACCACCCGGCCGTCCGCTTGGAGTTGTTTCCACCCCTGCCGCCCCTGCTATTGCCCTTGTCGTTCGGTCCCCCGTGAATCAGGGCATGCATCCCGCCGTTGACACCACCGGCTCTTTCGGCATGAACCGCTGAGCGAGGATGGTAGTTCAATCCGACCTGGGCCTCGCCCAATTTCCCCCTCAGCTCCTCCAAGAGTTCATTACTGGGCTGGGCGAAAAGCTCACGGCTGCGCAGCAGGTAGTCGCCATTGGGCTCTATTACCCGAAGGTAAACCGGGTTGTTGCCGCGGTAGCGCAGTATGGTTTCCTGGAGTTGTTTCAGCAGCTTTGCATCGGTATTCTTGGAGTTGAGGCGCAGTTCCACCCCCACCCCGTCATCGGCGCGCACCTGCTCGAGAGACATCAGCCAGTCCGCGGTCAGCTTGCCCCGTTCCTCAGCAGAGCGGCGGCTGAGCTTTCCGCTGACCAGCACGAAAGATCCCTGGTAAATAATGTCGCGGTGGCGTTCATAGGCCTCTGAAAAAACGAAAATTTCAACGCTGCCGTAGCGGTCCTCCAGGGTAATGATCGCAAACTCGCGGTCCTTGCGGTCATAAAAAGTCCGCAGTTGAGTGATCATGCCTCCCAGACGTAAGGGCTGGCCCTGCAGGCCCAGTTCATTGAAATCGGCGGAAGTGGCGCTGCAGAAAGAGTCCAGCTCCTCGGAAAAGCGGTCCAGCGGGTGGCCCGAAATATAGAAGCGAAGGTATTCCTTTTCGAATTCCAGGTAGTGGTGGGGATCCCACTTTTCGTAAACTTCCGGCAGGACGGGGTAATCAGGGACCAGCGCGGCATTCGCCTCCGGGTCGCTTTCGGCGAAAAGGCCCATCTGGCCGCTGGAACGCTCGGCTGCTCTGCGTGCGCAGAAATTCATAGTCTCCTCGAGCACCGCCAGAAATTGCTCGGATTCCCCGGGAAGAGAACTCATGGCTCCGGATTGTATCAGACTTTCCACCAGTCGACGGTTCATTACCCCGGTGTCCACCCGTTCGATAAAATCGCCCAGAGAGGTGAACCTGCCGTCCTGTTCACGGGCCTTGACTATTAATTCGGCGGCTTTCTGACCGACATTTTTGATTGCCGCCAGACCGAAACGAATGCCCTCGTCCACCACGGTAAAATTCGGTCCGCTTTCATTGATATCAGGAGGCAGCAACTTGATTTTCATCCGGCGGCATTCCTCAAGAAACACCGCCAGATGATCGGTATTGTTCATTTCACTGGTAAGGGCGGCCGCCATGAACTCCCTGGGATAATGCGCCTTGAGATAGGCGGTCTGGTAAGCCAGGATGGCATACCCGGCGCTGTGACTCTTGTTGAAACCGTAACCGGCGAAATGTGACATCAGATCGAAAACTTCCCCGGCCACTTTCTGGTCCACGTTTTTTTTGGCCGCACCTTTAAGGAAGGTTTCTGTCTGCTGATCCATCACCGCCTTTTTCTTCTTGCCCATGGCCCGCCGCAGATGGTCCGCCTCACCGAGGGTAAAACCCGCCATTTCCGAGGCGATCTGCATCACCTGCTCCTGGTAGACTATCACACCGTAGGTCTCCTTAAGGATGTTCTCCAGCATCGGGTGAGGATAGCGGACCTTGATCTTGCCGTGCTTGCGGTGAATAAAATCATCCACCATGTGCGCACCCAACGGGCCGGGGCGATACAGGGCGTTCATGGCAATGATGTCTTCGATCGTCTCGGGCTTCAGCTTGCGCAGGTACTCGCGCATACCGGGAGATTCAAACTGGAAGATACCAACGGTCTC
>CAZSTM010000425.1:0-4060 GCA_964609635.1 uncultured Gemmatimonadales bacterium | reverse complement strand
AGGAATTCCACTTCGAGTACCGGTCGTAATCTCCATCCTTGACAGACTTCAGGTAAGGCGCTTCCTCGGCGAATCTCTCGCCCCAGACTTCCTCGGGCGCGGCAGTCCGGCCTCCGCAGCAACTGTGGTAGAAAGCAGTGACAACCTTACCGCTCCGGACCAGGCATTCGCCGAAGGTTTCACCTACGGCACGCTCTGCCAGGGGAGTTTCGCTGGATTTACCCTTGTAGACCTGGTCGCCGGTATCGGCGGTCAGGTCGAAAGCGAACTGACGGTTGCGCATCATGCGCGACATGGCGAAACTCCGCGAGGCAACGGCCTGCGCTTTCAAGGCTTCCAGGCGGGACAGGTCGGACACCCCTATCTCGGCCGGCACCACGGAGATCAGGTATTCCTCCAGGGGCAGGGTGTTGACCACCATCAGGCCGCCGGCCGTGCCTGCTGCTCCCACTGCATAGACCGCAGCCGTGCCTCTGTAGAAACTCCCGTTTATCTCGATTGTCTTCGCCTCCCCCTGAGTCTCGATCCGGATGCCCTCGGGATGGGGCTGGCTCACCCTGCCGTTCGGCATGGCCACTCGAAGTTGGCCTTGAGGCCCGAAAAGAACCGCATCCCACTTCTGCCCCGCGGGGATGCTCGCTATCTTTGCTCCGTCGGCTGCATCGGTCAACAGGGCCCCTGACCGGCCGCCTCCCAGGCTGACTTTGGAGACTCCGTTCACCAGGCGAACCCTTACCACAGGAGCACCTGCAGTGTCCAGGCGTATGTCCGGTGCAACCCGCATGGCCTTGCGGCAGGAGAGCCCAAGCAGCAGCATAATTCCCAGAGTGAAGATAAGCAACCCGGTTATCCGGCCGCCGGAATCTGCCACCCGGCGAATGCTGTGCGGTATGTTCATTTCAGGCAAGATTGAATACTCCCCGCAGCAAGCTGCTGGGAATCTTCGATTGTTAAGGTTTTTTGATTATTAATATTCGCTCGCTAACCCCGCGGCAAACCGCGGGGAATGCGCTCGCTATTCAATTCAAGCGTCTCCCGGTTGGCCTCGATAGTCCGCTCGATCTGTTCTTCGGTTAATGCGGTGGAGGTGAAGCAGGCTTCGAACTGGCTGGGCGCAACAAACACCCCCCGCTCGAGCATGCCGTGGAAGTATCTTCCGAAAGCGTCTGTATCGGACTTCTTGGCTGTGGCGAAATCCACCACCGGTCCCCCGGTAAAAAACATGGTCAGCATGCCGCCCGCCCGGTTAAGCGAAGCCTTTAGACCCTGGTTTTCGAGGTTCTGTCTGAAACCTGCTTCCAATCTCTTGGCCTTTTCTTCCAGCTCGGGGTAAGGCGGATTTTCGACCAGGGACTTCAGGGTGAAAAGCCCTGCCGCCACAGACAGTGGATTACCGGAGAGCGTGCCTGCCTGGTAAACCGGTCCCAGCGGGGAGAGTTTCTCCATTATCTCGGCCCGCCCGCCGAAAGCGCCCACCGGCAGACCGCCGCCGATGATTTTCCCCAGGCAGGTCAAGTCCGGTGTGATACCAAAATATTCCTGTGCGCCGCCGAGCGCAAGGCGAAAACCGGTTATCACCTCATCGAAAACCAGCAAAGCCCCATAATTCCGGCTGAGTTCTCTTACTTTGTGCAAGAAACCGGGTGCGGGAGGAACCACTCCCATGTTGGCGGCCACGGGCTCGATTATCACGGCGGCGGCCTGCTCGCCCTCGGCCCTGAACGCTTCTTCCAGGGCGCCGGTATCGTTGTAAGGCACGGTAACAGTCAGTTTCGACAGCTCCGGCGGCACCCCTGCGCTGTCCGGCACCCCGAAAGTGGCCCCTCCTGAGCCGGCTTTGACCAGGAAGCTGTCTGCGTGCCCGTGGTAGCAGCCCTCGAACTTGATTATCTTGTTCCGGCCGGTGAAACCCCTGGCCAGGCGGATCGCGCTCATGGCGGCCTCGGTGCCGCTGGAGACCAGGCGCACCATCTCCAGCGAGGGCACGATTTTTACCAGCAGCTCGGCCATCTCAACTTCACCTGCCGTGGCCGCCCCGTAACTCACTCCCCTGCCGATTGCCTCCTCCAGGGCCTGGCGCAGACCCGGGGGGTTGTGGCCCAGGATCAGCGGTCCCCAGGAACAGACATAGTCGATATACCGGCGGCCCTCCACATCGAAAAGATATGCTCCCTCGCCCCGCTCGACAAAAAAAGGCCCGGTCTCGCCTACCGAACGGAAAGCTCGAACCGGGGAATTCACTCCGGCAGGAATAACTTTACAGGCCCTGGCGAAAAGTTCAGCTGAATATTCACTCATCACTCGAGACTCCTTCGTAAAAATATCTCATCGAGGTTTTCTTCCACTCCTTTACGCTGAAAACCGCTCGGTAGTCCCCGATCCCCGAGGCCGCCGACATTTCGGCAATCATTTTATCGACCTCTTTCCTGTCGCCGCCGTGGATCATGGTGTATAAACTATATGGCCAGTCTTTGAAAACCGGCCGGCTGTAGCAATGGGTCACCCGGAGCAAAGCGGCAAAAAGCTCGCCCACCCGGCGCTGCTCTTCCGGCTCATCCACCCGCCAGACCACCATGCAGTTCGCCTTGTAGCCTACTTGCCGGTGCCTGACCGAGGCCCCGAAACGGCGAATCACCCCCAGTTCGCACCATTTTCCGACACGTTCGAGCACCTGCTTTTCTGTCATGCCGAGACTGCCGGCGATATGGGCATAAGGCTCGGGAGTAAGCGGCAGGTCCTCCTGCAGGATACGCACAAGCGCCTTATCGTTCTCACTGAAAGCCGGGCTGTCGTTTTCAGCCATTAACCCTCCTCTTTCTGGTCTTCCAGCGGCTTGAAACCGGCCCGAATCTTGTAAACCGCCTGCGCCGGCAGGTTCTGCACCTGGGCCACGCCGTCGAGCGCTCTCACCCGGGCGATAATCTCCTCGATCCGCCCGGTGTTCCTGGCAATCAGGGTAAACCAGAGGTTGAACCGGTCATCACGCTGATAGTTGTGAGTGACCTCGGGGTACCGGCCGACAGCCCCGGCCACGGCGGGCAGGTCCTCGTGGTTCGGGATGCGGACCGCTACCAGGGTGCTGTGATAGCCCAGTTTGCGCGAATCGAAAACGGCGCCGAAACGCCGGATGACCCCGCTCTGTCTCAGGCGGCGGATTCTCTCTATCAGGTCGGTTTCGTCGAGCCCCAGGTCCCGGGCGATCTGTCGGAAAGGGCGCTCGCAGACCGGGAACGCATCCTGGACGGCTGCGAGGATGCGGTTATCGATTGAGTCGGGGATGGTCAAAGCCCATATCTCCTGAATAGAAAAAAATAGACAGGATGACAAGATTTTTTTATTATTAGTAATGGGCGGCAGGGTCACGGCCCCTGATCCGGTTCGGCCTTGCCTTTGTGCTTTTGTAAATCCCCCTGTATCCTCTTTTTTCAAAGGGGGATACAGGGAGGTTTTTTATTCTGACTTCTGACTCCTGACTCCTGTCTCCTGTATTCTTAATCCTGACTCCTGTCTCCTGTCTCCTGTCTTCTTAATCCTGACCTCTGCTTTATTTAATCACGTCCATCCTGTTATCTTTTTTCAAGCTTTTTAAGACTTAAGATAATCGGCCGCCTCCCGGGCATGGTAGGTGATAATAATATCCGCCCCGGCGCGTTTGATAGAGGTGAGAATCTCCATTATCGCCCGCGGACCGTCGATCCAGCCCAGCCGCTCGGCGGCCTTGACCATCGAGAACTCGCCGCTGACATTGTAGGCGGCCACGGGCACCTCGAAACCTTGGCGCACGCGGCTTACCAGGTCCAGGTAAGCCAGGGCCGGCTTGACCATAACGATATCCGCGCCCTCTTCGATATCCATGGCCACCTCGCGCAGGGCCTCGCGCACGTTGGCCGGGTCCATCTGGTAACTGCGGCGGTCGCCGAATGCGGGCGCGCTCTCGGCCGCCTCCCGGAACGGCCCGTAGAAAGCGCTGCAGTACTTGGCGGCGTAGCTCATCAGGGCGACCCGGCCGAACCCACCGTCATCCAGCGCCTTGCGGATGGCTCCCACCCTGCCGTCCATC
>CAZSTM010000424.1:0-4065 GCA_964609635.1 uncultured Gemmatimonadales bacterium | reverse complement strand
CGGCCGCATCTATGCCGTCATGCCGCAGCGGGAACGGTATCTCGGGCTCCAGGGTCGAGAGAAGGCGCAAGCCCAGACCCACCTCGGCCAACTGTTCGGCCAGGGCGAGCCAGCGCTCTGGACTTATGCCCTCCGGGTCGAGCAGCACTACATCCGCAGCTCTGGAGACCGCGACTTCCGGCACGCGATCGAAAGAAATCACCTCCTCCTGCAGGGAATCGGCCTCCGCAAAACCCAGCGGCTCAGGTCCGGACGCCAGGGCCACTATTTCGAAACCGCCGTCGGCACCCTCTCTCAGGGCCGAGGCCATCTCCGGCAGCCGGCCTGCGGTGGCCACCAGCAGCACTCGCTCGCGCACCAGGTGCGACCCGATGGGAAAATCGAGCAGCAACTGGAAAACAAATCGCCATATCAGACCGTAAAGCAGACTCAGCGCGCAGAAACTGAAAATCACGATACGGCTGAATGCAAAAGAGCGAAAGTAGAAAGGGAGCACGGTTACCAGCACGGTCAGCACGAAAACCGACTTGATCAGTCCCTGCACGGTGGGAACGCGCCTGCGGTGGACACCGAAAGACCAGAGTACCGGCAAGTACAGGGCAGGCACCAGAAAAGCGTAAAACAGGTAGGAGTACCCGCTGAAAAAGGGAGGAATAGGATAGAACTGACCGTAGCGCAAGAGGACTGCGGTGACAAAGGCAGCCTCCGCCACCGCCAGGTCGAAGGCCAGATAAGCCAGACCCAGCCGCTTTCGTTCCTGAGGCATTGTTCGAGCACCTTTCGAGGTACCTGGATGTACCGTCAAACAAGCGCTGATTTTCAAATCAAGCAATTTGCAGGGTTTGCCCGAAGCACCTCCGGGCAAAGAAGTCATTGAAAAAAGCCGGGAAGGCTTCTTTCAATACCCTGCTAGATCCTGCCCAGAATACTCTGTATTTTCAGCCACCACACCATCCAGACCGCCTCGAACACTATCCGCCGGCTCATCTTGGAGGTTCCGGAATGGCGATCCACGAAGACTATGGGGATTTCCTTGATCCTGAACTTTTTGCGCCAGACCTTGAAATTGACCTCGATCTGGAACGAGTAGCCGTCCGAACTGATGCGGTTCAGGTCGAGTGATTCGAGCACTCTGCGGCGGAAACACTTGAACCCGCCGGTAGGGTCCCTGATCGGCATGCCGGTAATTGCGCGGGTATAGAAGCTGGCCCCGTAGCTGAGCAGCAGCCGCCGCATCGGCCAGTTCACCACGTTAACCCCGCTGACATAGCGCGAACCGATAACCAGGTCATGGTCTTTGACAGCTTCGAGGAAATCCGGCAGGTAGCGGGGATGGTGGGAAAAATCTGCATCCATCTCGAAAACCAGCTCGTAATCGTGCTCCAGGGCGTAGCGAAAGCCCTCGCGGTAGGCGCTGCCCAGTCCCAGTTTGCCCTTGCGGTGCAGGACATGGACCCTGGGGTCGGAGGCGGCGATGTTATCGGCCAGCTCTCCGGTGCCGTCCGGCGAGTTGTCGTCGATTACCAGCACCTCGATCCGCTCAGCGGCACCCAGCACGGGTTCAAGCACTTTTGCGATATTATCCCGCTCGTTATAAGTCGGTATGATAACGAGGGCTTTTTCCATTTTTCACCTTTCAGCTTGCGATTGATTTTCTTTTGCCGGGCAGGGCAGTCCGCCCATCAGGAGCAGCACAGCCAGTGGAACCAGCTCGGCCAGGCTCAGCCAGACTCTGGAGGCCAGCGCAACCACCGTGGCCGGCCCCTGGCCGCCGAGGGCCGAGGCAAGCAGTCCCGCGAACATCAGTTCTCGGACCCCCAGGCCGCCGGGGGCGAATATCACCAGGAAGCCGATAATATAGCCTGCGGCGTAAACCCCGACTGCGGTGGAAAGCTCGACATTCGAGTCCGGAACCACCGATAAGATAAAGTAATAGAAACAGGCGCCATAGGCCAGCCAGACAACGGCATTGAGTAAAAACCAGACCAGCAGGTGCGTGGTCTTCAGCTTGCAGTCAACAGCCCTCCTGCCGGTAATCCCGGCAGCCAGGGCCAGAAGCCGGTTAAGCAGCGGTGGATAGAGAAAGACCATAACCACAGGCAGAGCCAGCCAGGCCCATCGTACCAGCGGCAGATAATTTTCCGGCAGTCCTTCAGGGAGAAAGATCAGGCCCACGGCCGCGCCGGCCAGAAGATGAATCACCTGGCCCACCACCGCGCTGGCCGTGGCATCCATCGCCGGAATCCCCTGCGCGCGGGCCAGCACGGCCATACCGGCTATCTGCCAGATTTTGCCCGGCAGGTACCGGCCCAGGTTCGATATAAACCAGATGTACGCCGCCTGGTAAGAGGTCAACCCCACCCCGGAAATCGAGCTGACTATTCCGCGCCAGATCTGCGAGTTGGCCACATAGATCAGCGATACCGCAAGCAGGGAGCCGCCGAAAGGCGCCCAGGCTATCCGCCACCGAACCTCCCCCAGAGATTCCCAGTTGAGGATCAGGTTCCGGTAGATCAGGTAATAGCCCAGCACGAAAATCAGCAGGAGCTGGCCCAGGCGGATCAGCAGCTTACGCGCACTCAAATCTTACCATTGCCTCCTGTAAGTGGTCCAGCCGATTACTCCGGCCAAAAAGATCAGGGACAACAGGCTGAGCAGCTTCCCCCGCTCGTAGGGCAGGGAACGGTAGCGCATCATGAGCTTATGCTCTCCGGCCTGGACAAACACGGCCCTCATGGCCAGGTTCGCCCGGTAGATGCGCGCCGGTTTGCCGTCAATCTCAGCCTGCCAGTAAGGGTGAAAGGTCTCGGCCAGGTAGAGCAGGGCCGGCCGCTCGGTCCGGACCGTGAGTTCCAGCTCTTCGTTGTGGTAGCGTTCGAGCTTGACTTCTCCGTCCGGCGGGGTGCCGTCGAGCAAGCCCGGATCGAACTCGGGATCTTCCGCCAGCACCAGGGTCTCCCGGGGATCAAAGCTCGAATCCTCCAGGCGGGCGAGGAACTGATCATCCGCATCCATGGTTTCGAAACGGCCGAACAAGCGGAAGCGCTCCCAGGCCAGAGGGTTTTCGTAAAGGACCCTTGGGCTGCTGCGCGGAACATATTTCACGGTGCGGTCCGCAGTCAGAGTGGGCACGATCTCGCTCACCTCGTATCCCCCCAGGCGCTTGAGAAACGGGAAAATCTGCTCGAACAGCTGGATGAAATCGTTGCTGCGGATAGTCAGGTAGCGGACATTCAGCATGTTCCAGAGAGGATAGCTTTCCCTGACCTGCTTGACACGATAGGTGTTGTTGGTCCTGTCGATCTCAATTTTTCTCAAGCTGTTGATATCCACGAAGTTAAAAAACATGTGGGTACCCATCAGTGTTTCGTACCACCTCAGGCGCAGGGGCATGGTGGCGTTGATCGTGGGCACGCGGAAGTAGAGCAGGCGGTTGTCCCAGAAATCATTGGTACCCTGGTTGGGATAAAAGAAAACTCGGTAAGGCTCCGGTTTCTGTTCAAGAAACTTAACCAGGTTGTCTTTGACGTAAACCTCATCCCTTTTCTGCACGCGCAGCCAGTGGTGATTCATGCGCAGCAGGTCGGTAAAGCCGATAAGCATAAGGGCGGCGGCAAAAAGAACCAGGGGCAGCATGCCCTTACGCCACATCAGGTAGAGGCCCAGGACCAGAGCCGCCAGCAGCAGGCTCACCCCGGCCGCGGCGATGATCGCTGGATAATGGTTCTGCAGGACTTGCAGCTTGGCCTGTCCTACACCCTGAGGCAGCAAAGAGGTGAAAAACCCGGGCAATACGCTTCTGCCCGCTCCGAGGACTACCAGGATCAGCAGCATGGTACCGGTACCGGCGGCCAGCACTTTTAATCCCCTCTCCAGCGCCAGATGTCTCTCGGCCGATTCATCGCCTTGGTCCAGGCCGCCGCGGACCAGGTAATCCAGGCCGTAGCCCGCCAGGGTGATCGTGCTGAAGGAGGTGACAAAAAACATCATGTCCGGCCCCCTGAAATCCTTGACCTTGGGCAGCAGGTAATACGGGATTTTAAAAAACGGGGTGTAACCGCCGAA
>CAZSTM010000423.1:0-4068 GCA_964609635.1 uncultured Gemmatimonadales bacterium | reverse complement strand
GTGGTTCTGACCTATGATCCTCCGGGCCAGGGCGAGAGGTTTATGTATTATATCGAGGACCTGGGTGAATCCCTGCTCGGCCCCCGGTGGCCCTCCACAGTCGAGCACACCATGGGAGGCATCCAGTGCCTGCTGACCGGCTCCAACGCCGCCAACTATTTCATCTGGGATGGTATGCGGGGAATAGATTATCTGCAGAGCCGCCCGGAAGTGGACCCCAAGCGCATCGGAGTGACCGGCAACTCGGGCGGGGGTACGCTGACAGCTTACATCTCGGCCATGGACAGCCGGGTGACCGCCGCCGTGCCGAGCTGCTATATCACCGGTTGGCGGCGTCTCTGGGAAACTATCGGCCCCCAGGATGCCGAGCAGAACCTGCTGCCTTTCATCGGTGAAGGCCTGGACTTCTCCGATTACATCATCGCTTGCGCACCCAAGCCCTACCAGATAAACGCCGCCGTACAGGACTTTTTCAACATCCGCGGCACCCGCGAGACTTTCGCCGAAGCCAAACGTATCTATCAGCTGCTGGGAGCCGGGGACAAGCTGGCACTTTTCGAAGCGGATGATACCCACGGGTACTCTCAACCCCGGAGAGAAGCGGCTTACCGCTGGTTTGCCAAGCACCTGCTGGGCCTCACCGGCCCCTGGCCCGAGAAACCCATGAAAATCGAGCCCGAACGCAACCTGCGGGTTACTCCTACCGGACAGGTTTGCACCAGTTACCCGGACGCGGAAACCATGGGCTCGCTGAATGCCGCTTACGCCCGCACCATCATGCCGAAGTCTCCTTCGATTTCCAGCCTGAAAACATTCGAAAAATTCCGGGATGACCTGTTGGGCAAAGTCCGCGATCTCATACATTACCGGCGCAGCCTCTCCCCACTGAACCTGCAAAACCGGGGTTTCACCACCCGGCCGGGAATGAAAATCGAGCTCCTGACTTTCGATAGCGAACCGGGGATTACTCTGCCGGCGCTGCTTTTCCATCCCGAAGAAAAAATCTCCGGTTCTCCGGCGGTGCTTTATCTCGCCGATGACAACAAGGCCTATGATGCCGCCACCGAGATCGCCTCTCTGGTGGAAGCCGGACACCTGGTTCTGGCGCCGGATGTTCGGGGTAAGGGGGAAACCGCGAGAAGCGGCACCAGGAACGGATCATCTGCCAGTTGGTTCTCGGCCGATTACAATATTCCGATGATGGCTTTCCAGGTTAAGAAAAGCCTGGTCGGAATGCGGGCGATGGACATAGTACGGGCCGTGGACCTGCTCGCAGCGGTGGCCGGGGAGAATAATTCTCGCCTGGTTGCTGTGGGCAAGGGCACGGCGGCAGTGCCGCTTTTGCATGCCGCAGCGTTCGACAACCGGATCACCACTGTTATCATTGAAGGGGGGCTGGTTTCCTGGAGGGCCATGGTGGAGTCCAGATACCACCGAAACCAGCTCGAAAACGTTGTGCTCGGCGCCCTTAAGGTTTACGACCTGCCGTTGCTGGCCGCCACTTTAGCACCCAGGACCCTGATGCTGGCCAACCTGGCCAATCCCCTGGGTCATCAGCTGGCCTTGTCCGAGATGGTCGAGGAGTACTCCCTGGCAGCCGATTGCTACAAACTGCTGGGCCGGCCGGAAAACCTCATACTCGCCGAACGTCAGCCGGGAATCTCGCTTGCTGAAGTTTTCGCCGATGTAATGAACCGTTGATCAGGATACCGCCGACAAAAAAGCCTCCGCTCCCCTGAGGGGCGGAGGCTTTTTTTAGATAACAGCAGGCTGACCCGGGGTAACTTTGATTGCAACAGGGCAGCCGGTAATTAGGTGACGTCAATTAAGCGGCCCGGGCTTGAAAATTCGATCCGCTTTAAAGTTCGCCGGGTAACGGAGTGGATTCAGCAGATTTTCACCTCGATCTTGGGCAGCTTGCAATCGAGCAAATTCTGCAATGTCACCTTTGAAGAAAGTTCCTCGCAAAACTTAAATGCCGAATCCAGGAACGGTTTTATTTCACATTTTCCCCACCAGGGACATGAATGGACCCCGCGGTTGAACCTGGCGCAATGTCCCTCGGAGTTGAGTTCACTTAAAAGTTTCTCTAGGACATCATTCACTGAAATCTGGTTGGGATCCTTACTCAGGCTGAATCCGCCATTGATTCCCCGACTGCTTTCGACCAGCCCTTTGCGCTTGAGAATCCCCAGAAGCTTGTGCACGTAGTCCAGGCTGATCTTTTCGGACTCGCTGATCCGCTTGGCGGTAATAGCTTCACCGTTCCAGTTCCTGGCCAGTTCCATCACGCAACGCAAACCGTATGCTTCTTGTGCGCTAAAATGCATTCACCCACCTCCTGCGGTATGGCAAGTTACAATAGTTTTTTATTTATTTGCAATATTAAGACGATTTTGTCAAGTATTACGTGAAAAGACCGATTATTTATTTGACTGCCGGGGTCCTGAAGCAGTTTAAACTTTGAAAAGCGTGGTAACTTTTTACAGTTTAAATGACTGAGAATGACTATCCTGCCAACAACAGCCTACAGCCCACAGCCTAAATTAGGAATAGGTTGGAAAAGAAAAAAATCTACCGGTATCTAAGTTGCCCAAGTACCAGTCGCTTTGCATCCACGGTGCCCCTGGCGGAATAATATTTATTCCCGCCCTTTAATTTTAACGAAATGCCCTTCCTGTTGTTTCCATTTTATACCTGTTTTTTCCGCAAACCTGCATTTGTCGTGGGAGAAGGTATAGGGGCACGGCGAGTTAAGCCCCTACGGCCTGCGGCTGAGATGTCAGGTTTCCAAGCCCTTAAGCGGCAACGAGAGGTTTGTTATAGGGAAACATTCTCATTGATTTCTGAGGTTTTATTATTAGTTTATTTTATTCAATCGACTCCGGAGTTGAGCCTGAAACCTGCTCCGGTAAGATGCGAGTCATCAAATTATTTCTCGTCAAAGGAAAGATCCCATGGATGCACTCGAGGCCTTAAGGGGCCGCAGAAGCATTCGCAGTTACCAGGATACTCCAGTCGAGCCGGAACTGATCGAAGCTATCGTGGACGCCGGGCGGCTGGCCGCCACCGGCAGGGGTGTCGAGCCGTGGGAGTTCGTGGTGGTCACCGACTCCGGGATGCGAAACGAGCTGGCCGGAATATGCGAATACGGCAAGTTTATCAGCCGGGCCCCGGTGTGTATCGTGGTGCTTTGCCAGGATACCAAGTACTATCTGGAGGATGGTTCGGCCGCCACCCAGAACATGCTGGTGGCTGCCTATGCCCTGGGACTCGGCTCCTGCTGGGTAGCCGGAGATAAAAAACCTTACGCCGATAAAATTGTCGGCATGTTAGGGGCTTCTCCAGGTTACAAGCTGATCTGCCTGGTCAGCATCGGTTACCCGGAGGCGGATCAGCCGCCCAGAAGGGGCAAGCGATCACTGGATGAGGTGTTGCACCGGGAGCGGTTTTGAGTATCATTCAAAGCTCCCCGGGGGTCAGGCTCCGGCCCCGCCGAAGAACAATCGACTAGGATTACTAAAAAATGACCGCGCCCGGTTTAACCCGGCAGCATACCCGGTAGGTGAACACCCTGTTTATTCTAAAGGGAGGCAAAGAGTCAGCCATGTTCCAACTTCACGCCGTGGACCTGTTTATCATAGTTTTCTACTTTGTTTTCGTGCTTGGAGTAGGTTTCTACCTCAAGCGTCACACCCGCAGCGGAAAGGATTTTTTCCAGGCCGGGCAGAACCAGACCGCCTGGGTCGCGGGGCTTTCGTTCATTGCGGCCAATATGGGAGCCCTCGAGCTGATGGGCTGGTCCTCGGCCACCTACCAGTACGGTTTGCTCTCCGTTCACTGGTACTGGATCGGGGCCATCCCGGCGATATTGTTCCTCGGCATTTTTATGATGCCCTTTTACCATATCAGCCGCACCCACTCGGTGCCGGGCTATTTGAAACTGCGCTACGGCGAGAGTGTACGGAGTCTTTCGGCCGCGACTTTTGTGGTGATGACACTGCTGGCCAGCGGGATCAGCATGTACGCGATGGGCCTGGTGCTGGAGAACTTTTTCGGCTGGGATTT
>CAZSTM010000422.1:0-4075 GCA_964609635.1 uncultured Gemmatimonadales bacterium | reverse complement strand
GACCGTTCATCTGTCACCCTTCTTATTTTATCTTTTATTTTCCGGTAACTCTCATCCGTCTTTCATGGCCGTTTTGCCGGTACGGACCTCTACTCCGATCTTTTTTTAAGTCAAACATTTATTTCCAGGTCAGTTTCATTCGTTCATAGCCCAATCCGTTGGACAAAGTGCTCCCGGAGCACGCTTTCCCGGCCGGAAAATCCGCTGCATCCGTTAAAAGCTAGTTTTAAACTAATATCTTCTTTGATTTTCAGGTGCTCCGCAGACTTTAATTCCAGTCGAAATCGTTCTGCCCCGCTTTTTAGGAGCATTTTGCCTGTATCTAATACAACTATGGTGAACGTCACGCAGCTTTTCATGCTCCCATTTGGATCGGCAATTGATCATTCCGATCAGTTGGTTCGTGCTCCGCCCAATATGCTATACCATTCCTACCCTTTATGCTTGAAGATATCATATATGGGAACGCAGGAACATTCCGGAGCACGGGCTGTCCGGCGCCGGGCACGGCGCGCTGCCGTTGAAATGTTGTACCCGACGCAGGTATCGCCGTTCGGGCGCCTGGGTTTTCCAAACGTCCTTTCAGTTTCCTCTAGAAGACTTCCACTTCGGACAGATATTATGACATATATAGAGTGTTCTCCAACGAACGCCTTAAAGCTTGAAAGAGACGAAGCCCTTGACACCATCCGCAACGGACAATATTCTTGCACTTAAGTACTTTAAAATCCTGGATTCAATTCAAACCATCCCAAGTTAACATGTCCGCAAGCAGAAACCAAACTTTTTTCAGCCGCCGCGGGGTACGCTACCTGGCGGTTCTGCTGGCCGCCCTGGCGGCTTATGCCAACGTCCTGGGCGGCGGTTTCGTTCATTGGGACGATCAGCTGGTAACCGACAACCTGGCCCTGCGAGGTTTCAGCACGGACCATCTGCTGGGCATCCTGGTTCCTGCCGGCGGCAGCTACCAGCCGGTGCGGAACCTGGCTCTGGCGGTTACCTACCATTTCTCGAAACTTAACCCACTCGGCTACCTGTTGGTGAACTTATGTCTCTACCTTATTGCGGTAGCCCTGGCTTTCCGGGTGCTCGAAGCCCTGGAGCAAAGATTTGGAAAAACCGGAAAGCCCGCCGGTATAGTTCCCTGGATCGGAGCCGCCCTTTTTGCTCTTCACCCCCTGCATGTGGAGGTGGTCGCCTGGATCCAGGGCAACAAGGACCTCCTGGTGACAGTGTTTTTCCTGGGAGCTTTTCTTTGTTATCTGGAATTCGGCAGACGTACCGGCGGCGCGGCGATAAAGTCCTACCTCCGGGCCTACCTGTTATTTCTCCTGGCACTGGGGTCCAAACCTACTGCGGCGGCTTTCCCGCTGGTCATCCTGGCTTTCGATATCATCCTGCCGAGGCCGGCCGAGGCAGTTACCGGCGGGGCCCCCGTTCGGTCCGTCGGCCGGCTGGCGGCCTGTCACCTGCCCTTCTGGATACCTGCAATCCTGCTGGCCGTCTACTTCATCTTTTTCACCACGGCCATGACGCACACCACCCTGACAGGCGAAAACCTGCTGGTTCTGCCCAAAGTTCTCTGGAGCTACTACCGTCTGATGCTCCTGCCGGTCGGGCTGATACACCGTTATGCGGACCCGATTTTCAGCGGTTTTCTCGATCCTGCTTTCCTGGCCGGTCTGATAGCCACTGCGGCGGCGCTTGTCTTTCTCTGGCGCCGTAGAAAAGATTATCCGCTGATAACTTTTGGTATCTGCTGGTTTTACCTGTGCTGGCTCCCCCAGTCCAACATTGTCCCGATCGCCATCAGAGTGGCCGACCGCTACATTTTTCTCTCGCTGCTCGGGGCCTGCCTGGTAGCTGCCATCGCCTTGAGCGAGTTGCCGGCGCTCTGCCGGAATAATATCAGCCGCCTCGGCCTGGCCGGCGCAATAGTCTTTATCTGCTTAATACTGGGCGCTCTAAGCGCCGTGCGCTGTCTGGTCTGGCGAAACGGCGAAACCCTCTGGTCGGATGCCGTGGCTAAAAAACCAGACTCAAGCTTCTACCATAAAGGACTGGCGAACGTTTACCTGGAAACCGGTGACTTGGACAAAGCCTATGATACCTATGTCCGGGCGGCCGAACTAACGCCGTACGATGCTGCTATCTGGAACAACATGGGGTACATCCGTAAAAAGCAGGGACATTTTCCCGAAGCGCTCGAGCTTTACAGCAAGACACTGGCTGCCGACAGCTCGAACTTTAATGCATACAACAACATGGGAAACGTTTTCGCCCAGTCCGGCAATGATTCTCTGGCGATAGCTTACTATCTCAGGGCCCTCGAAATCGAACCCGGCAACTATATGGCAAGTTTAAACCTGGCGAGTGTTTACCGGAAAATCGGCAGGAGGGAAGAAGCCGATAGTCTGAACTCGAGCCTGGAAAGTGTTCGCCTGCCCCGACCGATAATCCTGCTGCAAAGAGGCTCGGAATTCATCGAGAAAGAAATGCTGGACAGCGCCCGCCTGCGTCTGGAACGGGCATTGGCTCTTGATGACGACCTGATTGTGGCCTATGGCAAGCTGGGCGAGATACTGCTCAAACAGGATTCACTGCCCCAGGCGCTCGAGCATTTCAGGCGCGTACTCCAGGAATCCGTGCCGGACTGGTCGCTTGTCAACAACATCGCCTTAACTTTTAAACTTCAGGGGCTGATCGACTCGGCCTATGTATATTACATCAAGGCCTATGAGCTGGAACCGGATTCTGCGGTGTCCACTTTAAACCTGGCGGTGATCCTCAATCAGCAAAACAGAACAAGCGAGGCGATGGAGTTACTGGAAAATTTTCTGCAGTTGCATCCTGGTAATTTCATGGCCCATTACAACCTGGGACAATGGCTGGCGAAAGAGAGCCTCTACCTGGGGGCGGCCGAACATTACAGCCGGGCCCTGCGAATAAATCCCCGTCACGCCATGCTGCACCTGTTCCTCGGTCAACTCTATCTGCAACATCTGGGGGAACCCGATTCGGCTCTGGAGCACCTTCGAACCTCACTGGAAATCGATCCGAATCAACCCTATGCGGAAAGCATCCGTCACAATATCGAATACCTGCTGTTGCTGCCCTAAGTCAATACCTGTGCCGTGAATCCACCTGAAGACATACGCCTGTCCCCTGCACCCCTAAAAGAAAAAACCCCGCCCAAGCCGTATATAAGCGGCTTCCAGCGAGGTTACTCGATTACAAGCTGAAATATTTCGAAAAGTGGGTTACTCGGAAACCCCACTTGGACTTTGATGGGTAATCACCTCCGTACCTGCAGGAGGTTTGAAAGTAAAACGGGCCTCGCTGAGCCTGAGGTTCAACCTGTGGTTCGAGTATTCGTAAATCGAGCGATCCCCGTTTTTCTGGACTATCTCGGAGCGCACCGGGTACCAGCGCCCTTCCAAAACCGAAAGCCGCACCTGCTCGAGTCCCAGAGCCGAGCTGGCGGCGGGAGTGCCTTCAACCGGTGTCAGCGACAGCAGATAGACAAGCCTGCCGTTTTGGTTTTTTTCCACCTTTTTGATTTCCACGGTAAACTGGTCGCGAATACCGCTCACCGATCCTCCGAAACCCACGAACAGGGCGTTCAACCCTCTCGTCTGATTGAGCGAGAGTTTGTGCACTTGTTTCATTTCCGGATAATGCAGCCAAACGTTGTTGTGGTTGATAATCAACTGCTGGTGTTCCGGCGAAACCGTGTCCATGATCAGTTTGTCCGGATTGCGGAAGTAGAACTTCCCTTTGGAGACAATAGATTCATCGAACAGCGCCATAACCTTGGTTTGCGTGAAATCGGCCTGGAGGTCCATCAGGCGGTTGCTGGTAGCTTCCATGCGTTCAAGGACCTGACCGACTGTCAACTGAGACGCAGCCGCGTTGGTTGGCCCGGAAAAGCTCAGCAGGCAGGCTATAACCAGAACTTTTAAGATAATCCTCATCTATTTTTCCTCGGCGTGGTTAAGCGATGTGATTAGCACTGATTTTCTTCCCGCCCTTGAAAGAATAAGCTGCCAGATATTCTTTTATAAGCGCGGGCAAT
>CAZSTM010000421.1:0-4084 GCA_964609635.1 uncultured Gemmatimonadales bacterium | reverse complement strand
TTTTCCAACCCTATTTCCAACCCACAAAGGCGATTTCGAGGTAAAGACAGGTACTGACCTGCCCCCCGAAAACGAGTCTTAGAATAAATGCCTGAATTCTCTCACAATTAGTGGTACAGTTATTGGAGGCAGGTTGACCTGCCCCCTGAAAACGAGTCCGGAGGTTTGGAAATGCCTGCCATTGAGGATTCCAAAAGGGATGTTTTGAGACTATTGGTTTTGGTTGTGCCATTCATCCAGGTGAGTCTTGCATTCAGTTCGGTTAAAGGTGAGACCGGTCACACCGCAAATACCGAGCGATACAACAAATCCGCAAAAATCACCCCGTTGCGGCTCGATAATTCTAGGCCTGGTCGATATGCCCGTTCCTTTATGGACCTGGACGGGACCATACATCTTCTGGGTTTTTTCAAGGTCATCGAACAGGGCAGCCGGGTTGTAGTCCGCGATGAGTCCGACCCTTCTTGGGGCATTACTGCCCTCACCGAGTCTCATATCAATACCTTCTTCTCGCGTCCAGGATTGTTCATAGGGCTTTTGAACAAAGTCAAGCCCCACTCGGAGGGTAAATACCGGGGCCGGATGTGGCGCTCGTTCGATAATCTCAAGACCAATCAGGAAGAGGAAACCATCTTGGTTGTACCCGAAGCTGGAAAGGTTGATTTCGGGAGTCCGGAACAGTGGGCGGGCCTCTTTTTCCATAGAGCGGTAGTGGAATTGTCGGATGGTTCTCTGCTTGCGGCAATGTACGGCAACTTCGAAGAGGATATAGTCCGTCCTACGAATCCCCAGAGTAAGATTGAAAGCAAGTACAAGCTGAGGGCCTTCACGGTGCGCTCGACTGACCAGGGTAAGACTTGGAGATACTTGTCCAGCGTTGCTGTACCTGACCCCGCTCGAACAGACGACAGCGAGGGTTTCAATGAGTGGTCGATAGTACGGTTGTATGATGGTCGTCTTCTGGGCGTCATACGAACCGGGCATTATACACCCCTGGTGGTAAGCTGGAGCGAAAACGAAGGCCGTACATGGACCACTCCGAGAACTCCACCGGGGCTGGGACCGGCCGGGGTGGACCCCTACCTACTCAAGCTCCATGACGGCCGCCTAGCTCTGGCCTATGGCGAGATGGTGCAACCTCCGGAGGACCGCGAGATGTACTGGCAGCAGTTCAAGACCCACGGCGATTGGAGACGCCGCTGCCGTCTGGCCATCAGCGCCGATAAGACCGGAGAGACATGGCAGACGTTGGATATATCGGACTACGATAACCGTAGTGCCTATTCCACTATATTCGAGGTTGAGCCCAACGTGATCATTTACCAGGCCGACCTGGAGCTTTGGCGGGTCGAAATTCCGCCTGAATAATTTAACCCGGATGATACACAATTTGTTCTAAAGGGATACAGCGTCGCTCACGAGTACCCCGAAACAGAAATCCAAGCGGAAGACCTTATCCTAATCTGGCATCGGCCTTTGAATGTGATATAGCGATCCATGGCATATCCCCAGGTCGTCGGTCGGTTCGTATGGACAGAAAAAAACTGATTTTCATGTTGACAGAAAGCTATTTGTTGAAATCCTGCTCCGGATTGACCGATTGAAATGTTGCAAGGTCTAAAAATGCTGCTCCCTGGTATGAACTGAGGGAGAACAGTCTCTTTTTCCATGCTCAGACCCGGAAAATCATTGATACTCACGATGAGAACGGATAATTTATTGCAGAAACACTTGAAATCCCTCGATGCAAGCTGAAAAGGATGAAAAATTTTCGCTCAGAATCGAAAAAGAAGGTTATCGTTTACAGCTTCAATTTTGATATGGTGAATGTCAGATAAAAGGTAAACATGAAGACGCCAGATTGGAAAGCGATCCACCTTCTCGGGCTTCGCAGACTATCGATCATTCTTGCATTGGCGGCGCTTTTTACGGTCACGGCCGGTTCCGCCGGCGCGGAGGTGATATTCAGCGAGGATTTCGAGTCCGAAACCCTGGAGGGGAATTGGGTGATGTATCACGAGTTCGGCGATTCGATCAACAGCGGGTTCGAAAAGCGGAAGCGATATGTGCACGGCGGCGGGAAATCATTCAGATTGACAGCGGTGGACCGGGACGGAGAGGAATCGGGAAGCAACCTCATGTACTATTTTCTCCCGGGCGAGGATAAGTGTTACTTCCGCTGGTATGCCATGTTCGCCGAGGATTTCGACCAGGGGAACCTGATGCACTGGGTCATCATCGGGGGCAACCGGATCGACAACCAGTGGTCGATATTCGGCCAGCCGGACGTAGCCGGCACCAGACCGGACGGTACCGATTTCTTTGTAACCAACCTCGACACCTGGCGTGACTGGGGCCGCAACCCGGCTCCTGGCCAACTGGTGTTCTATAGTTATTTTCCGGAGATGAAAAGGGACCCTGACGGGCATTATTGGGGCAACATGTTCGGGCCGGAGAAGCCGTTTTTGATCGAGCGGAGCAGGTGGTATTGTTTCGAGGTGATGGTTAAACTGAATACACCGGGGAGTAACGACGGGGAGCAGGCGTTTTGGGTGGACGGGCGCGAGATATTCCGTCAAACCGGCATCCGCTGGCGCGATACCCGTAACCTGCGGCTGAACCTTCTGATGCTGGATGTCTATATCCACCGGGCCAGACAAGATAACACCTGCTGGTTCGACGACGTGGTGATTTCCACCGATTATATCGGTCCCTTGAAATCCGGGGACCGCTAAAACATCTATCAGGGAGGTCCGGTTGAAATATTCCATCACATTGCTTGCCGCTCTGCTTCTGTCCCCGGTTTCAGTCGCCGGGGGAGCCGAGTGGTCCCCGGGGGCCCCTCCATTCTGGAAATCTCGTCTGGCGGATGTTATCGAAGTGCTGGGAGGGGCTCGTAAGGGTGAAGTGTGGAAGTTCGGCGAATCCTGGGGCCGCCGTCCTCTCTATACTGTCTCCTACGGCGAATTGGAACCCTACAAGCGCACGGCGAATTTCTCTGCCGCGGCCTATGCCCATAAGCCGGGCGCTTTTTGCCGCCGCGCGCCGGGAGTGAAGAAAGTCCTGATGATTATCGGTCCGGTGCATGGAGGCGAGATGGAGGGCGTGGTGGGCTGCCTTAATCTGGTCAAGGTGCTTGAGACAGGGACTGATTTCAGGGGCCGGTCCTGGCCTGGGATCACACGCAATGCCGGTAAACTCAGGATCGTTATAGTGCCGCTGGCCAACCCGGACGGCCGGGAACGTCTGCCGATGGATCACTGGGTAGGCAAAACAGCGGAGGAAATGCACGAATACGCACAAGGCACCCGCCTGGACGGCAGCCGGTGGGGCTGGCCCACGGTGGCTGAGAACCATCCGATGGTCGGCAATGTCGGAATCCTGGGAGGGTATTTCAACGACGGGGGAATTAATATCTACACCGATTGTTTTTTCCGCATGATGGCTCCGGAGACCAGGGCGATTTTCGACCTGGCGATCCGGGAAGCCCCGGACTTTATCGTGAACGTGCACTCTCATGAAATGCCCGCCGAACTGCTCCAAACCTACCTCGTTCCCGCGAAATTGACCAAGCGGACCGCCGAAATCCAACGTCTCTACACCGAGCAGATGAAAGAACGCGGGCTGCCGTTCACCCCGCCGCGGGATACCGAAAGCGGTGCGTTCGAGCTTACTGATGCGCTCTACCACGCCACCGGGGCGGTCTCGATGATTTTTGAGGGGCCGGAGGGCATCGTGGGCGAGGCGGATGAACCGATCGGGTTCGATGAAATCCTCGACAGCCACCTGGTGATGTATGAGTTGCTGATCGAATTGGGGGTCTCCAGCGGCGGCTATACGGGAAATGCGGACCTCGAACGGGGCAATTGGCTGCCCTGAGAGGTGAAGGTCTGAAAAAGTTAAATCGTGATGATCCCGCCCGGCCTGGCCGACGGGAATCAACTCTATTCAAACAGGATAAACGAGATGAACAGACATATCCTGATCTGCCCGCCGGAAACGAGTCCAGGATTTCAGGCTGCAATCATCTTAGAGCTTATCCGTAAATAATACCAGTTTTTCTGAAAGCGATAATAGCTGCGGC
>CAZSTM010000420.1:0-4087 GCA_964609635.1 uncultured Gemmatimonadales bacterium | reverse complement strand
GGTACGAGCGGGGTTTCTGCAGGCTGACCAGGATGCGTTCGCGGCCGACCTGGAAAATGCCCGTTTTGGGATAATAGCCAGCGAAAAAGCCAGCGCCAGGGCCAGCCTCGACAGGGGAATGCTGACTATCGACCGGCTGGAGCTGATTAACCCCAATTCTACCAGTGTGGTAACCGGCCGCCTTCCATTGGCCGTTTTCTACAGCGCTGATTCAACGGAAAAACCGCAAGGAATTCATCGGGTTGAAATCAACGCCCGCCTCAACAGCTTTCCCCTGTCGGCAATTAAAAACAGCCTTATCCCGATGACTTCGGGCCTCCTGCAAGGAGACCTCAAAGTTACCGGATCTACCGACAAACCTTCCATCGAGGGGGAGATCTTTCTCGAGGGAGGCGCCGGAGTGATCGCACCGCTCAATACCCGGCTCCAGGAGATGACCGGCCGACTCGAGTTCGACACCGACAGGATTGTCCTTACCGAAATGCAGTCGAGCAGTCCCGAGGGTTCCTTGCAGTTTTCCGGCCTGGTTTCACTCGACGGCCTGAAGCCCTCCGGCCTCGAGCTGGATATCACGGGAACAGACCTGATCCTGCAGCAGTTCAAATATGTCACCCAGCTTAAGCTGGGCACTCAACTCAAGCTTAGCGGGAGCTTACCGGAACTGCTGCTCAGCGGCCAGGTGCGAGTCCTCGAGGGAGAGATCAGCCCCTCTTTCGGCCAGGTGTCGGTCGAGTCCGATGAGCAGGCCCTGATTCAGAGTGCCATATTGCAGATCCCGGCCAGTCCTATCGACTATGACCTTCACTTTACGGCCGAGGAAAATTTCTGGCTGCGCAACCGCAACGCCAGTATCAAGCTCAATGCGAACCTGCGCGCGGTTCAACTGGAAAACAGCCCGCAGGTAACCGGGGAAATCACTACCGTGACCGGCTACTATTCCATTTACGGCCGGAGATTCAAGATCCGTTACGGGTCTCTGCAGTTCCAGGGCCAGGCCACCATAAACCCGCTGCTGGATATCAACGCCGAACGCACGGTTCGCGGCAAGGTGCTGCGCGGCGACCTGTCCGGCACCTCATTAATCAGCCAGGGAACCGGCAGCACGCAGGTCACCGGCGAACAATACGAGATAGACCGTAATACTTTTTACCTGCACATCGGCGGGACGCTCAACGAACCCCAGTTCGAAATTACGGTCAAGGACATTGACGACCGGGAAATAGAGCCTCCGCTCACACCTGAACAGGCCCGGACCCTGGTGCTGGTCGACCAGACTTATCGCGAATTTCAACAGCAATCCAGTCTCTCCCAGGCCAAGTTGCTGGACCAGGCGGCCAACCTGGCACTCAACCAGGCGAATCCATATATCCAGGAGTTCACCGGGTTCGATGAGTTCAGTATAGAAAGCCAGTTGTTCGACCGCACTCCTGCCCTGACCCAGGACGATGAGCGGGCTAGCGCCAAGGTCACCCTGGGCGAGTTCCTCTTTGAAACGGTCTTTTTCAGCTTTTCCCAGGATCTGCTCGACTCCTCGGCCCGCAGCGTACAGATAGAGTACCTGATCGGCCGCAACAGCTCGATTATCGGGCAAACCGACTCCCGGGGGCATTTCAGTCTTGATTTCCGCTATCTGATCAAGTATTAAGTGAACCTTTCTTTTTTTAAAGTTTAAGTATATTGACAATTCTAAAAACTTTAATTATTATCAAAAATTTGTGATAAGTTTAAAATAATCTATCCGCTTACAAGCCAGTCGCTTACAGGCGGTTTTCGAAAAAAGCGGGCTCCGGTTTTTGAATAACTCGACCCGATTTTCGTCCAAAATTCTGAAAAAAACCTTAGAAGGCGTGTCTTTTCGAGACCTGCTGACAAGACGCCTAAATATACAGAAACAGGAGCTCTTAAAATGGCTGGAAAAACAGCGAAAACAGTAGCCCTTTGCGCGGCATGCTTGTTGTTGATTCAACCTTTTCTCTGCCCGCTTAACGGCCAGGATACCGGCAGGCCGAAAATCCTCGTCCTTCCACCCGTAACACAAGTCGACAGGAAGGTCAGCGAAGACTTTCAGTGGAACCTGGCCAAAGTTCTGGACCGGTCCGGTAACTTCGATATCGTGACTCAGAAGCAGTACACGAATTTCTTGAAAAGCATGAAACTCGACCGGGAGCCGACCATCCCCGACTCCGTAGTCCCGTTAATGATGGACTCGCTCAGGGTCAGCATCTATTCCGAGGGAACCCTGAACCAGCCGGGCGGAAAAGGTTCCGAGCTTACAGCCCGGGTGGATTTTATTTATCCAAAGAACGATTTTACTTTCGAAGGCGAGGAACTTTCCGTCCCCGACGAGAAACAAACCATGGAGCTGGCAGAACAGGCGGCCCAGGTGATCATCCTGGCCTCGGAGAAAATCAGCTACATGTCGATCGCCCGGGATTATTACAACAGCTCGATCTACAAGAAAGCCATCGAGTATTACGGGAAACTCCTGGAGCTCGATCCCGGCTCGATCAGCGCCATGTACATGTTAGCGACCAGTTACCTCAAGATGGACTCGTTGGATATTGCCATCGAGCAATACGAAAACATCCTGGCCAGTGTCGATCCCGAGCATGTTCCCACCCGGGACATCCTGGCGAAAACCTATTTCGGCAAGGAGGATTACGAGAATTCCTTGCGCAACTACAGGATCCTGTCCGGGAAAAAACCCGGGGAATACGAGTACACCCAGTACGAAGCCTACTGTCTGGTCAAGCTTGAAAGACCCGATGAGGCACTCGAGGCCTTCGATCGGCTGGTAAAAATAAGGGATGAGGATCCCGGCATCCGCACCCAAATGGGCTACATTTATTTTACCAAAGCCACCGAGCTGGAGCAGGCCGGAGATAGCGCCTCAGCCAGAGAACAGGCCAAGCTGGCGGTCGGGCATTTCCAACGGACTGTCGAGTTATACCGGTCTAATGATAATTCGGACCAAGCAGGACAAAACACCGACCCGGCCGTCAACAAAAAGTGCTGTGACGCCATGAACCTGTGCGCGCTTTCCTACCTCAAAGCCGGAGATATTCCCAACGCGATTAAGACATTCTCCGAGCTGGTGAAAGTGGATCCGGAGTATCCTAACGCCTACTATTACATGACCGTAAAGGCGAATGAGCTTAAGAGATACGATGCAACATTGCGCTACGCCGAGGAAGCCCTGAAATATGTCAACGATAAGAACCTGCGTTACTCTATGCTTTCTATTATGGGAAGAATTTATTACCGGCAGAAACAAGATTATCAAAAAGCTGTCGATACTTACACCCAGGCTCTGCTCGTGGCGCCGGACAACAGAAAGGTCATCGTGCTTCTTTTCCGCGGGCTCAGCTACTACGATATGGCCCAGAAGCTGGATTATTCCAATAATGAAAGCGTGGACGTGGACGAGCTGATCGATCAGGAGCAAATGACCACCCAGAGAGCCGATCAAGCCCTGGCCTTCTACGATAAATCCCTGGCCGACCTGAACAAGGTCACCGGCAGGTATGCCAAAAACGCCAAGGCCCATATCAACAATATCGCCCAGTTGAAAAAGAGGCTGGACAAGATCAAGCAGCAGATCGACTACTACCAAAAGACCAAGTAAGAATTCAGGCAGAGCTCTAAAAACCGGGCCGCATTGGTGAAGCGATGCGGCCTTTTGTTATCCTGTTGCAACCAATAACTCAGCGTGGTGTCCCCCATGCGTCGGCTACTATATCTCCTGTCAATTCTGAGCCTGACCGGTTCCATTCTGCCGGCGGACGAGCTTCTAAAGGCCAGGCTCGAACGTGAAGGAGTCCTCGCTTACAATCAGGGCAGCCAGGCTTTTTCAGCAGGCAAATTTGCCGAGAGCCTTCCCTTTCTGCTCGCTGCGGACAGCCTGATAGGCCAAGATGAGCGAGTAGACCGGCTGAAACTACGCTACGTGATCGGCATGGCATACCTTAAAAGCGGCCGCCCGGCCCAGGCACTGGAGTTTTTTGAATGGGAGGCCGAACAGGATACCTCCCAGCCTTATTCTTATCTTCAGCTTGCCAACAGCGCCAGAGGAACTATTGCCTACAAC